>JBAUTF010000001.1:0-7501 GCA_049582065.1 Candidatus Dormiibacterota bacterium
AGTGAAGAGCGATGCCCAGCACCGGCTGATGTGCTCCAGGATCGCCGCCCGCCCCACGACGTTCAGGAACGTGTCCTGCTGGCCGGCGAAGGAGGCCGTCGGCAAGTCCTCTGCCGTCGCGCTCGAGCGGACGGCGTAGGCGCCTTGCTCGCCGAGCCGGGCGAGCGCGAGGGTGATCGCCGCCGCCAGATCGTCGGGGATCGCGATCCCTTCGAGGGTCCGGCGGATCTCGGCGCTGAGCGTGCGGATCGCCTCCCGGTCGTCCGGGTTCAGGCGCGACAGCCGATCGAGCCGATCGTCGATCGACGGCGCTTCCGCCATGATCCGCCGGAAGGCATCCGCCGTCACGCAGAAGCCAGACGGTACGCGGATGCCTTCGATCCGCGAAAGCTCCCCCAGGTGGGCGCCCTTGCCGCCAACGATTGCGACCTGCGTCTGGTCGATCTCCTGGAAACCCAGTACGTAGCTGCCCATCCGTCCACCTTATCCTTGAGCCCCTCGGGCGTCGCTCATTCCTACTGTCGGTCGCGCGGGTGCCTGTGGGCGAGCCTGTGCGTGCATTGCCTTCGTTTCCTCCCGTGACCTAAAGGACCATCTGGTGCCGGGAATGCGTGATCCGGCTGTGAGGGCTGCCAGATCCGCAAACACTCGGCATCTTCAGGCGGGGGCCGCGATGGGCTCGAATCTTTACGGAGCCGGCGCACGGAGAACCGAGTCGACGAAGAGTCGCGAAGCTCGGTCCGCGAGGCGATTGGGATCCTTTTCGCGAATCCGCTCGCCCAGCCGGCCACTGATCCACAGCGCAGCCAGACCGTGAACCATCGACCAGGCCGAAACCGCAACGACCTCCGGGTCGTTCTTTCCCAGGAAGCCCTCAGACTGGCATCGAGCGACGGTGCTCACCAGCAGGGAGTAGGCACCTTCACTGGCTGCGGCGAAGTCCGGGTCATCTGCATTCAGGAGATCAAGCCTGAACATGACTTCGAAGCGGCCCGGATTGGCGATCGCGAACCTGACGTAGCCGCGACCGACAGCCTCAAGAACGGACGGGCCGTCGACGGGCTGCGCCTCATCGATCGCCGCCAGCACCGCCCCCGCCAGCTGCAGGTAACCCTGGGTCGCGAATGCGGTCAGGAGGCCCGCTTTGTTCTCGAAATGGTGGGCTGAGGCGGCGTGCGTGACTCCGACCTGGCGAGCCACGGCCCGCAGTGAGACGTGGCCTACGCCCCGTTCCCGCACGACCTGTTCGACGGCGTCCACCAGGGCCACCTTCAGATCCCCATGGTGATAGCCGCGACCAGGAGTCTTGACTGTCATCTAACCGATGGTAAGATGCTCGAACCGCAGCCAACGATACACGGGGGAGCCGATGAGCAAGATCGAATACCGGGGCACTCTGGTCTGCAGTATCAATGTTTCCGATCTGGACCGATCCGTCCGGTGGTATCGGGAGAGCCTTGGCTTTGAAGAGATCTACCGGATGGACGATTACGGTTGGTGCGAGATGCACTCACCCATCGACGGTGTGACGATCGGTCTGCAACGTACGGAATCCGGCTTTGGCCCGGGAGGAGCAACCCTGAGCTTCACCGTTGCCG
Organism: Candidatus Dormiibacterota bacterium; assembly: GCA_049582065.1. Classification (GTDB taxonomy): domain Bacteria; phylum Chloroflexota; class Dormibacteria; order Dormibacterales; family Dormibacteraceae; genus DATKSS01. The sequence goes on from JBAUTF010000001.1 coordinate 1,599, forward strand.
ACATCGAAGCGGCTCGCAAGCACCTGCAATCCGCAGGAGCGCGGTTTGATGGCGACATTGTCGTCATCCCGGGCGAGGAAGGCGTCAAGCTGGCCAACTTTTTCGATCCTGACGGGAATCCTCTGACGCTTGCCGAGCCTAACCAGCCTGCCAAGGCCAGCCAGTGACCGCGATGGCGCTTGAGTCCCAGGACGGAAAGGCGACAACAACTCGAACGACGTTTCGCCTCGCAATCGCCGTCACGAAGTCGATCGAAGCGCCCATCACGACCGTCTGGAACCTCCTGACCGATCTCCGCGCGCAGTCGAAATGGAACTCGACCTTGACGAGCATCGAAGGCAAGATGGCACTTGGCGAACGCGTCTCGTTCAGGGTGCCCGAGGCTCCCGGCCAGACGTTCAACCCGAAAGTCGTCGCCTACGACGAGCCGACTTCGATGGTGTGGCGCCTGAGTCGGTGGCCGCTCCTCGTAGGCGACCGGACGTTTCGGGTGACTCCAGGACCGAATGGCTCGACCGAGTTCACGATCGATGAGGTCATGCAAGGCTTGCTGCTGCCCTTGATCGCAAGGTCGTTGCCGGATCTCGGTGCGATGTTCGAGCGCACGGCCACGGACCTGAAAGTCGCAGCCGAAGCTGCCTCACCCACCTGACGACATTCACCGTCACAGCCGTACGCGCTGCCCGCAGGCACTCTCTGAGTTCGGTTTTGGCTCCCTTAGTGGGCGCTGTGGGATCGGCGTCGGGCACGACCTCCCGCACAGCCACGCAGAACGAGTGCTGGAGGCGGTCGTGAAGCTCGCGCGCTCGTGACCGGAGCTATGCCGCTGGGACTAAGCCTCGACCTCTTTCGGTCCTGGCTGGGTGGAGCGCCGTGAGCCGGTCATCTCCTTGATCCGCTCGCGGGTGAACCGGCCCACGAAAAGCGGAACGAACTGAGGCACTCGAGAGCCGGCGAGGCGTTGGAGAGACTCGTCGGCCATGGAGTCGATCGACTCCTCGGAGACGACGCCGCGATACTCGGCCTTGATCGTCTTGACCTCGGTCTCAACCATCTTGCGCACGCTCTCGTTTAACGCAACGCTCATGGCATACCCCCATCGCACTCCGAGCTTAGGCGTGGCCTTGACCGACCGGCAGGGCCACCCGCCCCTCCAAGGTTAGGGTTTCCCCAGACCTGGCCGTGGCGGCCAAGTACGGAACAGCGTTATCTGGGCCTGCCAACAACCTTCGGATCGCCTGGGTGGATGCCGGCAACCAGTCCCGCCTCAATCGAAGGAAAGTTCGACTCCGACCACCCGCGCCAGCCAAATTACGAGCTCATTAAACGAAGTCGCCCGGTGACCGCGCGGCCACCGGGCGAGTCTTAGGGGAGGTGTCGAGCTTTACGCGCCAGGCAGGACCTTGGTGCCTTCGATCTTCACTGCCTGCAGCGCCTGGGGGTTGAGACCGAGGAGTTGCAGAATGGTAGGGGCGATCTGGGTCGTCTCCACAGAGCTGGTAACGACCTTGCCACCGCCGATCTCTCCGCCGGAGACCACTAGAGCTACGTCGCGGTCTTGCGGGTTGTCGCCACCGTGCTCCGCGATTTTGCCCTTGCCACCCGTGTAGACGGTTCCGTACTGGGCCACGCCGATCACGTCGGGCACGCGAGGGTCGCCCGCCGGCACTCCGATGAATGCCGCCGCGTCAGCGCCAGCGTAGATCTTGCTGGGCTGAAGGCCCGAGCTGGTGAATGCCTTCGGGTTGCCCTGGATGTCTGTGCCGGTGCCGCTGTAGTTCTGGAGGAAGTTCTTCGCGAAGTTGGTTGCCGCCTGTGAGCGGTCGGTGGTCCACATCAGCCATCCGTCGTCATCGATCGCGAACGCGACGAGGTCGGTGCTGTGGCCGGCCGCGCGCCACGCGGCGTTGAGGGCGCTCTGGATCGTGCCGTCGTTGATTCGCGTCAGCGCCGAAGGCGTGTTCGGCGACTGGCCGTGCTTGGCTGACAGGATGATCGTCGTGCTCTCCTTAAGGCCACGTCGCGCGATCGCGGCCTCCATCGCGGCCAGCTTGTTGTTGATGTAGTCGAGCGCGCCCTCGAGGAGCCCGCTGGGCGTGATTCCATCGGCCATGTAACCGCCGTTCGGGAGCTTCTCCGCTGTCGAGATGGTTTGGAAGTTCAGACCGAAGATGGCCGGAGTGCCGACGTAGTGCTGACCGCTGTGGTCGAATCCGTTGATCTCGTTGATCACGGCCTGGACCTTGAAGCTGTCGTAGTACTGGGTCGATGCGTTGTCCTTGGTCCAGTCCTGACCGTTCACGACGGATGCATTGCTGTTGATCTCGGGAGCGAAGAGATCCTGGATGCCCTGCGTCTTGCCACCGAGGATCTCGTAAGCGACGTGCTTGTCCGACCACGCCGTGCGCAGGCCGGCAGCGCGCGCAACTTCAAAGATCGTGTTGACCTTCAGGTACTGATCGGGATAGACCGGCTGGCACGTGGCCGGGTCGACCGGGAGCTGGGTCGGATCGATGAGACTTCTGGCATTGCCCGTCATCTGCAGGATGCTGTCCGGCAGGCCGGCCAGTCCCTGCCCTGCGTCGAGCGAAAGTGGGTTCTTGTCGAGAGCCTCGAAGTACGTCACCTCAACACCGGGCGTGACGCCGACGCAATTGGTCGTGCCGGCCGGGAGCAGTGCGTGGTTGTAGCTGTCGTCGTAGTAGACCCCTGTGGTCTTCGGATTGCCACCGGTCACCTGGGCGACCATGCCGGGAAACGAGTCCGACGGGAATGGGGTCATGGCGTTCGTGTAGAGGACCCCCTGGCCGACGAGCTTTCCGAGCGCCGAGTCGGGATGCTTGGCCGTATACCACGCAAGATCGGTCTGGTGCAGCCCATCGACTGATATCAGCAGCACGTGCCTGGCTTTCGACTCAGTGGCGCCGGCAGGCTGCGCTGCGACCACCGCGCCCGCCAGCCCCAGCGTAGCGATCACGCTGAGAACGCGAAACCGGGTTCGACTCATAACCCATCTCCTTCATTCCTCGGCCTTGCGGCCGACCCCGTTAGCGACCACCCGAAGGTAAAGGCGCCGCGTTATGCCCCAGTTTCCGGTCCCTTATGGCTGCGTTATGCCGCAGTGAGATGGCTGGAATTCCACGGTCCGAGCCCGGTCGAGGCCACCGACGATGCGCCAATTGAGGAAGTGAGAAGCCCGGCTTGCCATCCGGGGAAACGGTCATCGATTGTGATGTCGTATGCGGCACCCGCGACAAGGATCGGCAGAACAACAACATGCCCAGATCGCCGGCCGGATGGCATCGTCGAACCAGTAGCGCCTTAATGGCCGATGACTTCCTCTGGGACGATCGCTTTATCGAGCTAATCCGCCGACCGTCAGGACGACGTTCCCGGTCTTCTGCTCCGTCTCGACGTACCTGGCAGCCTCAACCACATCCTCCATCAGGTACACGCGATCGATTACTGCCCGGTATCGCCCGGCCTCGATAAGGTCCTTCAGGAAAAGGACATCCTTCTTCGTTAGTCGAGGTGGAATCTGAAAGATCACTTTCTTGTCCCCGAAACGCGGGGTCCACAGCGCCCAGATGAGATTCCCGAACCCGTCGGTTGCCAGGTAGCTGCCGCCCCGTTTGAGTGAGTCTCGGCACCGGCCGAACGAGTACTTGCCGACCGCGTCGAATATGACGTCATAAGTGTCGCCCTTCTCGGTGAAGTCTTCCTTCGTGTAGTCGATCACCCGATCGGCTCCGAGCGATCTCATGAGCTCGAGGTTCTTGGTGGTGCACACGGCGGTCACGTCGGCACCGAAGTACTTGGCCAGCTGCACAGCCGCGGTGCCGATGGCACCGGACGCGCCGTAGATGAGGATCGTATGGCCTTTCTGGAGATTCGCCAATCTCAGTGGCACCAGTGCATAAAGACCTCCGTCGCAGACAGGCGCAGCCTCCTGGAAACTGATACCGGCGGGCTTGTGGACGATTCGTGCGCTCTCCGGCACACAGATGAACTCGGCGTATGCCCCGAACCTGAACCCGGTACTGCCGAAGACCTGGTCACCGACGGCGAACTCACTGACCGCTGCGCCGGCAGCCTCGACCTCTCCGGCAAACTCGCTGCCGAGAATTCGCTGTTTGGGCCGGCGGACGCCCGAAATGAGTCGGCTGAGAAGCGAGACGGCGATGCCGCTGCGTCGGTTGGCTTCACGAGTCGCACAGTCCCCCCGGGTGACCGCTGTGGCGCGGACCCTGACGAGGACCTCATCCTCTTTGGGTGCCGGCCGCTCGACGTCTTCGAGTCTCAGGACTTCCGGGGGCCCGTACCTGTCGTAGACGACCGCTTTCATGACTCGCGATTCATTCTCTGGCACCAAACTCGGCCTCAGCCCGGGGTTCGGAGCCTCTCGAGGCCGTCGAGGATCAGATCCAGTCCGAACCCGAACTCGTTGCCGTAGTCATAGCCCGGCTTCATGGCGTGCTCGACGACCATCTCGGCCAGGTGGGGGTATTCGTCGGCCCGGAATTGACGAAGGAAGGCCTGGGCCACGTCGGGAGCCTGCTCACGCGCGCCAGGCGGAAGGTTCACCTGCTGGAGGGCAAAGCCATAGATGTAGCTGTCCATGACGGAGTAAGCGTGAGCCGACATGTCGATCGAGAAGCCTGCCTTGCGCAGGCTTCCGATCACAGAGTCATGGTGTCGCAAGGTCGCGGGACCTGCCGTGGACCGCGATTCCATCAATCCGACCGCCCAGGGATGGCGAATCAGCATTTCGCGGGTCGAGATCGCCCGGTCGCGCATGGCCGCCTTCCAGTCGCTGCCGGCGGACGGTAGATCGATTTCGCTGAACGCAACATCGACCATGCCGTCCAGGATGTCGTTCTTGTTGGCGACGTGGTTATAGAGCGACATCGCCTCGACCCCGAGCTTCTGGCCGAGATTGCGCATGGTGAGCGACTCGATCCCGCCTCGATCGGCGAGAACCATGGCAGCACGCAGCACACGTTCCCTACTCAAGGGGGCTCGGCGCCTGGCCCGCGGGTCGGTTTGGGTGGCCACCTGCATCAATCCTCTTGACAGAGCTTACACCGTATGCCTATACTTACGCCATAAGCTTACATCGTAAGCTGTGGCCGGCGCGGCTGGCCGGCCCCACCCCGCATTCAAAGAAGGAGATCGAAATGACTTCACCCAAGCGTCTAGCCCGGATCGCCGGCGTCCTCTACCTGATCAACGCCATCTTCAGCGGCTTCGCCTTTGCCTACGTGCTCGGCAAGGTCTTCGTGGCCGGCGACGCGGCGAAGACGGCCGCGAACGTGGCCGCGAATCCTGGACTCGTCCGGGTTGGCGTCGTCGCCGACCTGTTCCAGGGGACCGAGTGGGTCTTTCTGGCTTTGACCCTTTACATCTTGCTGAGGCACGTGCACCAGGGCGCCGCCCGGACAATGGTTGTCCTCGTCGCAGTTGGCGCCGCGATCGTATGCCTCAACGATGTCTTTCAGTTCGAGAGCGTGCGGGTCGCCACTGATGGGTCGTACGCGACCGCCCTCGGCGCCGCCGGCTCGAGCGCCCTGGTGCTGCTGTTGCTTGAGATCCACCACTACGGCTTTCTTGCCGCCCAGATCTTCTTCGGTCTGTGGCTGGTGCCTTTCGGCTACCTCGCTTACAAGTCGGCGATGTTCCCCAAAGCCCTCGGCGTGGCGCTCGTCGTTGCCGGCGCCTGCTACCTGGTAGGCATGCTCGCCGTGTTCTTGGTCCCCGACTCTGGCGAAAAGATCAACACTTTCGTCACCATCCCGTCGGCAATCGCGGAACTCTCGATGGTCCTCTATCTACTCGTGTTCGGCGTGAAGACGTCAAAGCGAGTCGAGCGCACTCTTGCCGCGGCGTGAACGGCATGAAAGACA
>JBAUTF010000002.1:0-18538 GCA_049582065.1 Candidatus Dormiibacterota bacterium
CAGGACTTCCCCGGCGCCGACCTGGTGCTCTCGACCCTCGACGTGGCGGGCGCCAACCCCGGCGCGGACAGCTGGGCGGTCGTGGCGACGATGGGTCACTACGACGAGGACGCGGTGGAGGCGGCTCTGGCCCACCCTCAACTCCAGATCGCGCTGGTTGCGAGCACGCGCCGCGCGGCCGCGGTTCGCGACGCGCTTCGCACGCGGGGGCTCGGCGAGGACGTCCTCGGCCGGCTGCACACCCCCGCGGGCAGGGTGCGAGGCGCCAGCCAGGAGGAGATCGCCGTGCTGGCGCTCGCGGAGGTGGTCACCGCGCGCCGGCGTCGAGGCCCCGTGCACCAACCGGCCGCGGCGGCCGCTGTGCTGTTCGCGACCGACCCGGTGTGCGGGATGACAGTCGACCCCCTGACATCGCAGCACAAGGCCGTCCACGATGGGACCACATACTGGTTCTGCTGCGACGGCTGCCGCGCCGAGTTCGAGAAAGAGCCGGCGCGCTACCTCCGCCCGATCGAGGCTTAGCCTGAATCCACGGATCCCCGCGGGCACCTTCGCTACTGGCTAGTCGCCGCGGATGGGGAGCCCCAAGCAGCTGCTGCCGGTGGTCGGCCGGCAGCTATCCGACGGCGCTGGAGCCGTGCCCCCGTTCCTGCAGGATCCAGGTGTTCCCGTCGGGGTCGCTGAAGTCGGCGAAGGAGTTGTAGTCGACCCTCTCCGGGTGTGGTCCGGCCACCCACCCGGCGTCGCCAAGATGGCGGATCTCGCTTACGTTCACCTCTCGCTTCGCGAGCTCTGCGCGGGCGTGGACAATGTCCGTCACGACAAGATGCAGCCCCTTCACCGAGCCGGGAGCGGCGTCTGTGATCCCGATCCCGATGCTGATCGAGCACGCCGAGCCCGGAGGAGTCATCTGCACCACCCGAAAGTTCTCGCCGGCTCGGTGGTCCACATCCAGATGGAAGCCGGCCTGGTCCGTGTAGAAGGCCTTGGCGCGGTCCACATCCGAGACCGGAACCAGGACGAGCTCGAGCTTGTAGTCCACCGGATGTCCCTGCGGAATCGTATCTAAGTGGATTCTTGGGGGATGACCGGCACCAGCAGGTGAGAGTCGTAGCGGCCGCCGGTGTGGATCACGTGGCTGCCCCTGTTTCGCGTCACCGAATGACCCATCGCGACCACCCCGGGAGGGTACTGCTGGACGTCGCTGCCCTGGACCACCAGCCTGAGCTGCTCGCCGGCCAGAAACCGGGTGCCGGAAGGCCAGATCTCGATGTCGACGGGCACCACCTGGCCGGGTTTCAGGCGCTGCTCGCGCTGGTGCGTATGCCAGGGCTGCTCGCGGCGAGAGCGCTCCTGGTCCAGCTCGCGGTGTGAGACCCGCAACCAGCCCAGCGCCACAGGGCCGTCCTCCAGGGCGTTGAGAAACGAGAAAGGGACGATCTTGCCGTCGGCGTCGAGCTTCTGGATGCCGATGAAAAGGTCCATGTCGTCCGAGCCCTCTGCTTCGACCCAGAGCCGAGCCTTCATATGCCCGATGAGCTCGGTCTTCTCGGTGAACCGGTGCAAGAACTCCGCCCGGCCTTGCTCGGCGGGGTACCGCGCGGCCGTTTCGGCGGCGGCGGGGCGCGGCCCCATCGTGCCGGCCGCCGAGTCGAGGTACAGGACCTCGTACCGGGTGCGCGCCAGCGGCCACTCCTTCTCGTCGCGCATGTTGCCGGCGTAGAAGCGCTCGCGGACCTCCAGGCGGACCTTTGGCCACCGCTCGACCTCGTTCTCGACCCCCTTCAGGAAGTGGTCGAAGAACAGCCGCAGGCGTTCGACGTTCTCAGGCTGGTAGTAGTACTGCCACTTCTTGCGCCCGTGCACGACGAGCCACTTGTGCCTTGAGCTGATGCGCTTGAAACCCTCGAGCGTGCCGCGCGTATGCAGGCCCTGGTCGGACCAGCTGGCGACGACGAACGCGGGGACCTCGACCTTCGACAGGTCTGCGGTCTTGCTTTCCCAGTAAGAGTCCCAGAGCGGGTGCTCCGCGTACATCGTCACCGTGTCCTCGACCCGTTGATGCGAGTAGGGCACGCGCCGGGAGCGCCACATCGGCCCGAAGCGGTTCTCCGGGATCCCGCCGTGATAGGCCATCTCCCGGTAACGGTCGCTGACGCCCTCCCAGGGGTTGATCGCGGCGAGGTGGGGCGGTTGCTCGGCCGCGGCCCGCCACTGCACGATGGCCAGGTACGAGACCCCGGACATGCCGACCTTCCCGTTGCTCCAGGGCTGGGTGCCCGCCCACTCGATCAGGTCGTATACGTCCTCGGCCTCCTGGGCGCTGTAGAAGGTGGCGTCGCCCTGGGAGTTCCACATACCTCGCGGGTCCACGTTGACGACGGCGTACCCCTGGCGCGTCCAGTACAGCGGGTCGGGGGCCTCGAAGCCCGCGTACTTCGAGATCCATGCCGGATCCACGCCGTGGTTGGGAAAGATGTCGTACTTGACGGGTGCGTGCTTGCCGTAGGGTCCCCAGGCCACGATGACCGGCGTCCGGGCATCTCCCTCCGGCCGAAAGATGTCGACATAGATCTCGATCGCATCGCGCATGCGCACGGGCGCGTCGTATTCGATGAGCATCCCGTCCGCCTGGACGGTGCGGTGGTTGAGCGGCGGGCAGCCGCCGTCGGACGGCGGCAGGCCGGGCAGGAACTTGGTCTCGAAGGTGTCGGCTTTCATGGTGCTTCCCGAGCCCGCCAGAGGATGCCGGCGTGCTTCCACTTGCGCTGGCGACCCGCGGCAACTATGGTACTCATCACGGCGGTAGGGTGTACGCTCCCGCCGCGAGCTTTTGGCCGATTGGACACGCTGGAACAGGAGGGTTTCGATGCAGATCCTGCGAAATCGACTGGCCTCAACCGTGGCGTTGGGGACGGCCCTGCTCCTCGTGGCCTGCGGAACCAGCAGCGGGACCACGGTGCCCACGCAGACCGGGCCCCTCAACCTCGGAGTCATCGCGCCGTTCACCGGCCCCGCGGCCGAGTTCGGCACCCTTCTCTCAGCGCCCTGCCTGGCCGCGACCGACCTGATCAACGCCGCCGGCGGCATCATGAATCACCAGATCAGCTGCCAGTCCATCGACGACACCGGTGACCCTGCGGACGCAGTGCCCAACGTGACGAGGGCCATCGCCACCAGCTCGAACCTGGACATGGCGATCGGGCTCGAGAGCAACACCGCAGCCACCACGGTTCCCGTCGTGGACAAGGCCAAGATCCCGTTCTTCACGACTAATGGCCTGGTCGCGTTCACCAAGAACAACTACTCGTACTACTACCGCATGACGCCCGGTGACGACGCCAACGGCGCGGCGTTCGCGGTGTGGGCCGTCAAGCAGGGTTACAAGAAGATCGCGATCGTCTTCCAGAACGGGATTGGTTCGGAAGGGAACCTGCCCGGGCTGCAGGCCGCGATGCCGAAGCTCGGAGGCAATATCGTGATCAACAAGACCATTCCGGCGGACGCAGCTTCCTACTCGGCCGAGGTGGCCAGCGTGATCGCGGCCAACCCCGACGTCTTGATCTGGTCCGCGGATCCGCAGACCACCGCGACCTTCATGTCCAACTACAAGCAGCTGAACAGCGGCAACCTTCCCCCGATGGTCACCGCCACCGACTCGTTGACGCCGGACTTCTTCAACGCCGTCAAGAATGCGGTCGGCCTCGATTACCTGACCAGCAAGATCTGGCTCGTCGGGTCCTACTTCGACCAGACGACCCCGGCGTTCAACACGTACAAGAACGCCCTGCTCGCCGACTCGAAGACGCATGACATCGCGCCGGTGCTGAGCACCGTCGGACCGCCTGCTGGCGCGTACGACGGCATCAACATCATGGCGCTGGCCATGATCATGGCCAAGACCACCGTCGGGTCGTACTACAACCAGTACATCCTCCAGGTGGTGCTGCCGAAGTCGGGGGCCGTCGTGGTCAACAACTACGCCGACGGGGCGAAGGCGCTGGCGGCAGGCAAGACGATCCAGTACATCGGCGTGCTGGGCCAGCCGACCTTCGACAAGTACCACAACTCGGCCGGCGAGTTCGACGCCAACAAGTTCAACAGCGACGGCAGCGCGACCCAGGTTGGCACGATTTCCGGAGCCCAGGTCATCCAGCTGCTTGCTTAGAGGTCAGAACCCGATTTGAAAAGCCTGCGTTGAGCAGGCCGGGCTAGGTGCAGTTGCTGGTCCAGGCGATCGAGGCGATTGGATTTGGCATCGCAACCGGCGCGGTGATCGCGCTGGGTGCGGTCGGTTTCTCGGTGCAGTTCGGCATGAGCAACATCCTGAACATCACGTACGGCTCGTTGATGACCCTTGGCGCGTACGTGGGCCTGTTCCTTATCGATCGTGGGATCAACGCTTGGGCCGCGCTGGCCATCGCCGGCATAGTCATCGGCGCCGTCTCGGTCGGGTTCCATCGCGGGCTGCTCGGCCCGCTGGTCAGGCGGGGCACCCGGGCCTTCGCGATCGTGATCGTCACCGTCTCGGCCGGGGTCGTCCTCCAGTACGTGATCGTTGCGTTCGCCGGGCCGGATGCCAAGAGCTACGGCGAGCAGAGCGGCCAGACGTTCCGATTTGCGGGCTTCCTGCTGACCGCAAGCCAGGTCACGATCATCGTTCTGACCCTCGTCTTGATGCTCGCGCTCCACCTGCTGCTGACGCGGACGACGCTGGGCCGCGCCATGCGCGCGACCGCTTCGAACCGCATCCTCGCGCAGAGTTGCGGTATCAACACGGACCTGATCAGCGACACGGCGTGGCTTCTTTCAGGCGTTCTTTGCGGCGCGGCCGGCGTCGCGCTCGCAATCACGACCGTGAGCTTCGACTTCACACTGGGCCCGATCTTTCTCATCCCCATGATCGCAGCCGCAGTGCTAGGGGGCATCGGGCAGCCTTACGGCGCCATGGTCGGCGGCCTCGTGGTCGGGATCGCCAGCGAGCTCGCGGCCAGCTTCGCCAACCCCGAATACAGCGAAGTGGTCGCGTTCGCCATTCTCATCCTCATGCTGCTGCTGCGGCCGCGCGGCCTGTTCGGCTCGGCGTCCGCGACACGGCGCCTCACGGCCTGAGATGGAGTACTACCTCGTCGTCCTGCTCGTCTACCTGGGCACCGACCTGCTCGCGGCGTGGGGCTTGAACCTTGAGTTCGGGGTGGCGGGCGTGGCCAACCTCGCGTTCATCGTGACCATAGCTGCTGGGTCTTACACCTACGCGGTTTGCACGCTCGGTCCGCCGGCCGCCATGGGCAACTTCCAGCAATACGTCGGCGGCTTCACTCTCCCGTTCCCCGTCGCGGTGGCCGCCGGAACGCTGATGGGAGCGGTCGTCGGGGTGCTCATCGGCATCACGGGGCTCAAGCGTCTGCGCCCGGACTACCAGGCCGTGGCAATGCTGGTCGTCTCGCTGATGGCGGCCACCGTCGTCAGCGCCGACACCGGGTTTCTCAACGGGAACGCCGGCCTCGGCCTGATCCCCGCTCCCTTTTCCGACCAGGATCCCGAGATCCAGCGCTGGGGTCAAGTCGCAATCGTGGCCGTGTGCTGCGTCGCGGGCTACCTGATCCTGCGTCGGTTCACCGACGGACCAATCGGACGCGCGCTGCGAGCGATGCGCGACGATGAGTACGCGGCGGCGGCGATCGGCAAGGACATCGTGACGATGCGCCTGATGGTGCAAGCCGTGGGCGGCGCGTTCGGCGGCCTGAGCGGAGCACTCCTGGTCATGTTCATCGGCGGCTGGTCGCCCGGAGCCTGGAACTACATCGAGACGCTGGCGCTGCTCACAGCCGTGATAGTGGGCGGGATGGGCAACAACCGCGGCGTCACGGTCGGGACCTTCCTGATCGCCATCCTGATCCTGCAGGGCGTCCAGTTTCTGCCGCAATCCATCAATACGATCCGAATTGGCCTGCGCGAGGACCTCGGCTGGATCGTTCTGGGCATTTTGACGATCGTGTTCATCTGGGTACGGCCACAGGGCGTCCTAGCGGAGAAGCGCCCCAAGTACGGCGGGAGCCCGTGAGCGAGACCGCCCCGATCCTCGAGGTCCGCGAGCTGGTGAAGAGCTACGGCGGCGTGCGTGCGGTCGACAGGGTGACGTTCACGGCTGCGCATGGCGCCATCACCGGCCTCATCGGTCCGAACGGCGCCGGCAAGTCGACTGCACTGAATGTGATCGGCGGATTCCTCTCCCCGGACGGAGGCCATGTGATCTTCGACGGTGAGGACGTCACCGGCTGGCCCATGCACCGGCTCGCCAGGCGGGGCCTGGTCCGGACGTTCCAGCTCGCCCGCGTGTTCGGCGGCCTGACCACGATCGAGAACCTGCTGGTGGCGGCGCCGGGCCAGCGCGGCGAGTCGGCGTGGGGCGTCCTCGCGGGCAAAAGGTACTGGGGCAAGCAGGAGGAGCAGCTGCTCCTGCAGGCGCGCGAGATGCTGCGGGCGTTCGGGATGGAGGCCAAAGCCGACGAGTACGCTCGCAACCTCAGCGGAGGTCAGAAGCGTGCTGTCGAGACCATGCGAGCGCTGATGATGCGGCCGAAGCTGCTGCTGCTGGACGAGCCCATGGCGGGGTTGAGTCCCAGCCTGTCGCACCAGCTAGAAGACCTTTTCGTCAAGCTCACGAGCGAGGGCATGTCCCTGCTGCTCGTCGAGCACGGGCTGGACACGGTCGAGCGAATCTGCGGCCAGGTCGTTGTGATGGCGCAGGGCAAAGTGTTGTCCGAGGGACGCATGACGGAGCTCCGCACCCGCAAAGAGGTGCAGGACGCGTATGTCATCGGTTGAAAGTGTTGTGGCGGCGCCGGCCCTGGAGATCCGTGGGCTGACCGCCGGCTATGGCGACACGCCGATCGTCTACGACGTCGACGTCAAGGTCCTGCCGGGGAAGGTCGTCTCGGTCGTCGGGCCGAATGGAGCCGGCAAGAGCACCTTACTCAAAGCGATCCTCGGCATCGCGCGGCTGCTGGGCGGTCGGGTCGAGCTGAACGGCAAGGACATCACCGGCCTCCCGCTCTCCCAGCTGGCTCGGGCCGGCATCGGATACGTGCCGCAGACCGAGGACGTGTTCGAAGGACTGAGGGTGCGGGAGAACCTCGACATGGGCGGCTACCTGTTCGGCCCTCGCGAGCGGGCGGTGAGGGCGGAAAAGGCGCTGGAGGTCTTCCCGTCGCTTCGCAACAAGCTCAACCGCTTCGTCGAGACGTTGAGTGGCGGTGAGCGAAAGATGACCGCCATCGCTCGCGTGCTCATGCTCGACCCCGCGGTCCTCCTGCTGGACGAGCCGACCGCGGGCCTGTCGCCGGAGCTCTCGCGCTCCGTGCTCGAGCAGCAGATCCGGACGCTCGGCGACCACGGCAAGTCGGTGCTGCTCGTCGAGCAGAAGGCGGTCGCCGCGCTGGGCGTCTCGGACTGGGCTTACATGATGGTCCGGGGCCGTGTCGTGATGTCCGCGAGCGGCGCCGAGGTGCTGGCCAAACCCGACATGCGCGAAATCTTCCTCGGCGCACAGGGCCCACAGGAGGCCGGCGCCGCGGAACCGGACGAGAGCCGGTGAGCGCCGGCGGGGCCTGATCGACACCCGTAAGCGAGCGGCGTTGCTTACCGCTCGGTTCGGGCGGCGGCTCCTGAGGGTAGCTTCAGCAGTCGCTGCGCATTGCGATACAGGATCTTGGAGCGGTCCTCCTCGTCCATCGCCATCGTCTTGATATTGCGCAGCTCGTCGAGCGGCCAGCGCTCCCCGTCGTCGGGGCCAAATGGAAAGTCGGTGCCGAACATGATGTGGTCGGCGCCGAAGAAGTCGATCGCCACGCGCACCGCCTCGGGTGACCCGTTACTGATGGCGTCGTTGTAGAACCTCCGGAAGTGGTCGAGCGGGGCGCCCGTCAGCTCAGGGCCCCGCTCGGCCAAACCGAGCGTCGCGTATTCCTCCCTCATCGTCTCCGCAAACGCGGCGATCCGGTTCGCAAAGTGAGGAACCATCCCACCCATGTGGTGCGTGACGAACTTGATGTTCGGATAGCGCTCGAACACCCCGCCGTAGACGAGCCTCGCCATCGCGAGCGAGGTGTCGAAGGGCCACGCGAGCACGCGGTCGAGCAGGTCTTTTCTGATCCATGGGTAGTAGTTGGCGTGCTGAGGGTGGATCCAGATCGGGAAGTCGAGGGTCGCGCAGCGCTCGTAAAGCGGCCACATCGATGCATCGTCGAGGGGCTTGCCCTCGATGTTGGAGAAGATGAGCACGCCTTTCAGGCCGAGCTCGCCGTGCACACGCTCGAGCTCGTCCATCATCACGTCGTCCACCACCGGCATCACCCCGATGCCTGCGAAGCGGTCCGGGCGCCGTGAGGCGAACTAGGCGATCGACTCGTTGGCCACCCGGGTCAGGCGGTGAATGTCCGGCCGCTGCATGCCGAGCCACACAGGAGGGCGGGCCAGGACCAGGACCTGGAGGTCGAACCCGTGCTCGTCCATGTAGGCGAGCCGGCCCTCGTGCTCGAAGTTGTGCTTGCTCTGAGCCTTCAGAGCGACGAGCTCGGCACTGGGCTTGACCTCTGCCAGAGCATCGATCAGGCGCATGGGGAAGACGTGCGCGTAGGCGTCGATGACCATGCCCGTTTGATAATACCTGCGAGGGTAGTGACGAAAACCGACGGCTATATCGGCCGATCCATGCGCAGGCGTGAAGACCCTGCCCTGGTCCAGGGCCGTGGCAGCTATGCGGCGGACCACAACCCGCCCGGGACCGTCCACCTCGCCATCAGGCGAGCGGGTGTGCCCCGCGCGAACGGGCTCAAGGTCGACACGTCGGCGGCGTCGCGCATGCCCGGCGTCGTCGGGGCATGGATCTTCGGGCAGCTCGGCCTGGCGGATGACTATATGCCCGACCCCAACCCGCAGCAGCCGCTGCCGGTCAGGCGTCCTGTGCTCGCCAAGGACGAGGTGCGCTTCGAAGGCGATGCCGTCGCCGTGGTCGCGGCCGAATCCGAGTACCAGGCGCAGGACGCGATCGACGCGATCGAGGTCGACCTGGACCAGGTCGCCCTGGAGGCGCCTCCGCTGCCGGCACAGCAGCTGCGAAAGGCGGGCGCCTCCGCCGGCGCCGCGCCGGTCAGGGTGCGCGAGAAGCTGACCATGGCGCGCATCTGCGGTGCGGCGATGGAGCCCAGGGCCGCGTTCGCCGAATGGAACGAAGACGAGCTGACGCTCTACATCCGGGCCAGCGTGGGAGGCGTCCACATCCTCCGAGACACGCTCTGCAAGTGCCTCGGCCTCGACCGCTCGCACGTGGTCGCGCTCACCCAGGACGTCGGCGGAAGCTTTGGCGCCAAGAACCATCCCTACCCGGAATACGTGATCGCGGCGGCGGCCAGCCGGCTCTTGAATCGCCCCGTCCGCTGGGTGGCCTCGCGCACTGAAGATGGCCACACCACCGGGCAGGCGCACTCCGCCGAGCTGGATTTCGAGATCGCGTCCGACTCCGAGGGCAACCTCGCGGGACTCGGCGGACGGGTCGCGTGGACGGTCGGCGCCTACCTCGGCCGCGGCGCGTTCCAGGCGGACAGCATGGGTGCGCACGCGATGTCGGCCTACCGGCTGCCGTCATTCGAGGTGGAGGTTGAGCCGCGGTTCTCGGACACGCCGCCCGCGGCGTACATCCGGGGCGGTGGCCGGCCGGTCGGCAATTTTGTGGTCGAGCGCATGATGGACCGCCTCGCGCGACGCCTGCACGTCGACCCGATCGAGCTCCGCCGGCGCAACCTGGTCAGACCGGGCGACATGCCGTACGACACCGGCCTCAACGGCATCGTCTTCGACGGCGGGGATTACCCGCGGCTGCTCGAGCTCGCCGTCGCGCGGGCGGACGCCGGCTCGATTCGCGGGCGCCAGCGAGCGGGCGAGCCGGTCGGCATCGGCGTGGCCATGTGCGTCGAGTCGACAGGCATCGGTATGCCCGAGCCTTCGCGCGTCGCAGTGCGAGGCGACGGCACGGCGGTGGCGTTCATAGGCAGCACCCCACAGGGCCAGGGCCACGAGACGTTCGTGGCACAGGTCGTCGCCGACCGCCTGGGCTGGCCGATCGAAAAGGTCGAGGTGCGCGCGGGCGACAGCCGTGACGTCGCGTTCTCCTTCGTCACCGCCGGGAGCAGAAGCGCGCTGGAGGTGGGCAACTCGGTCGCGATGTCGGCGGCGTCCGCTCGTCGCATGCTCATCGAGCGCGCAGCGGACAAGCTCGAGGCGGCTCCCGAGGACCTGGTCGTCGGCGTCGAAGGCGCGAACGTCCGGGGCGTGCCCGACCGGAGCATCGCACTCCAGGACCTGGTCGGCGACGGCCTCGAGGCGACCGAGGTCTGGGACTCCAAGGGCAAGGCCGCCTGGGCGTCCAGCTGTCATGTCGCGGTGGTGCGCGTCGACCGGGAGACGGGCGGCGTGGACATGCTGCGTTACGTGATCGCCCACGATTCCGGGCGTCCGATCAACCCCTTGACGCTCGAAGGCCAGCTCCACGGCGGGTACGCCCACGGGCTCGGCTACGCGATGTTCGAGGAGGCGTTGTACTCCCCGGACGGCAGCTTCCAGTCACCGTCGTTCCTCGACTACACGATTGTCAGTGCCCCCGAGCTTCGAGTCGAGCCCGAGCTGATCCACACCGAGACCGAGAGCAGCCACAACCCAGAGGGTTTCCGCGGGGTGGGTGAGGCGGGGACGATCGCGGTGCCGGCGGCCATCGCCAACGCTGTCGAAGACGCGCTGTACGCGATGGGTTACGAGGTCTGCATCGACTCGGTGCCGGTCACGCCGTTGAAGCTCTGGAACCTGATGCGCGGAGCCTCTCGACCAGCGTCTTCTTAGAAACCTTGCCGAACGTCGAGAGCGGGAAGTCGTCCATCAGCTCGACCCGCTCCGGCAGCTTGAACTTCGCGATCCCCATGTCCGTCAGGTAGGCGGTCAGCTCCTCAAGCGTCAGGGTCATGCCTTCGTGCGGGATGACGCAGGCGCACATGCGCTCACCTAGGACCGGGTCCGGGAGCGGAATGCAAGCGACATTGCGCACCGCGGGGTGGGTGAGGATGAGGTTTTCGACCTCTTCGGCGCTGATCTTCTCGCCGCCGCGGTTGACCAGGTCCTTGATCCGTCCCTCAACCAGGTAAGAGCCGGAGGGATGGCGGCGCATCAGGTCTCCCGAGCGGTAGAAACCGTCCGGCGTGAACTGCCGCGCGTTGTATTCCGGCGCGCGGTAGTAGCCGCGCAGCGTGTATGGGCCGCGCACGGTCAGCTCGCCGACCTCCCCGTCCGGCACCTCCCGCCCGTCCTCGTCCGTCAGGCGGACCTCATCGTCGGGGCTGACCGGCCGCCCGACCGTCTCGAGCCGCACCTCTTCGGGGTCGTCGTGCCGGACGAAGAAGAGTGTGCCCTCGCTCATTCCGAAGTTCTCCTGCACGAAGGCGTTGGGAAAGGTCTCGGCCATCCGCTTGCGGACCTCGGGTTGCAAGCGCTGACCGCCGGATTGCAGGAGGCGGACCGAGCCGAGGTCGTGCTTGCCGGCGGCGGGGTCCGCCATCCAGCGGATGTAGAGGGCGGGGACACCGGCCACGTGCGTCACGCCGTGCCGCTCGATCAGCTCGAAGACGTCCGGCGCCCTGGTGCTGGTCCCCACCACGATCCGCGCGCCGGCCATCAGGAATCCCTGCACGCCCGGGCACGCCAGCGGCATGTTGTGCGCCAGGGGCAGCACGGACAGCTGGCAGCTCTCCGGGCCGATGTCTTGAACCGCAGCCGCCGCCCGCGAGTTGTACAGGTAGTCGTTGTGGGTGCGGGGTATGAGCTTCGGGATGCCGGTCGTTCCACCCGACAGCAGCAAGGCACAGGGGTCGTCCGGGTCGATCTCGAGAGACGGCGCGTCACGTCCCGGCATCTGTTTGAGCTCGTCCAGCATCACGACGTGCTCGAGGCACGAGTTCGCCGAGCGCACCTGCGCGGCCAGTTCGGGATCGGTCCCGAAGTAAGCCACCGCGCCGGCGAGCCGCACGAAATGGTCGATCTCGAGCCGGCGGTGCGGCGCCAGCGCGAGGATCGGCACGACGCCGAGCTTCTGCAGCGCGAAATACAGATAGATGAACTCAGGGCCGTTAGGTAGGTGAAGCACGACGCGGTCGAGCGGACGCAGCCCGCGCTCGTACAGGGCCCCGGCAATCGAAGAAGCCCGCTCGCCCAACATTCCATAGGTGACCTCCGAGCCGTCGGCGAGCAGCGCGACCCGGTCCCGGTGCTCAGTGAAGAGGTCGCTGAAAACCTGGTCGAGGGTCTGGTCCTGCCAGTAGCCGAGGCCGCGATAGCGCGCCGCGAACTCGGGTGGAAAAGGTACGACGCCGTCCAGAGCCATGGAGCTACGTCGTCGCCGAGAAGCCGCCGTCGATCACCACCACCTCGCCGTTGACCATCGGGTTGCTCGTGATGAGGTTGACGATGGTGATCGCGACCTCATCAGGGGTGACGCATCTTTTCAAGGGCGTAAGGCTTGCCCGCCGCTCCATCAAGCGCTGGTAGTTGTCTCCGAGCGCGTGCTCCATCCACTCGCCGACCATCCAGCCCGGCGCCACCGCGTTGACGCGGATCTTCGGGCCGAGCGCGCCGGCGAGCGTGCGGGTGAGGTTGGCCACGGCAGCCTTGCTGGCCGCGTACGGAAACGGCTGGGGTCCCGGGCGCAAGCCGGCGATGCTGGCGAGGTTGACGATCGAAGCGGAGTCGGACTCGTTCAATAAAGCGACGCACGCCCGCGCGACCTGGAACATGCCGCGCACGTTGACCGCAAAGATGCGGTCCCACTCCGACATGTCGAGCCCGGCAAGGTCTGACGGCGGCGTCGGGACGGTCGTGCCCGCGTTGTTGACGAGCGCGTCGAGGCGGCCGAGCTCGTGCTTGACCTGGGCGACCATAGCCACCACATCGGCCTCGTCCGCCACGTCCGCCTTCACGAGCATCGAGCGGGCGCCGAGCTTCTCCACCTCGCCCGCCACGGACGCGGCCGCGTCCGTGCTGCGGCTGTAGTTCACCGCCACGTCGTAGCCGTGGCGCGCCAGCTCGAGCGCGGAGCTGCGGCCGATGCCCCGCGCCGCGCCGGTCACCAGGGCCACGCGACGCCCCGATGTCATCGCGCCGCCCGGTGGGTCTCGGTTTTGGGCATGCGCCCCAACGGCAGGACCCGCTCGGCGTTGCCGTGAAACACCGCCTCCATGACCTCGGAGGTGTAGCCAAGCTCGTGCCACTCGCTCAAAACGCGCTCGTAGGGCAGGCTTGGGTAATCGCTGCCGAACATCACCTTGTCGCGCAGGCGCCCGCGAATGTCCTTCTTCAAGCTGTCAGGAAAGTACTTCGGCGCCCACCCGGACAGCTCCCAATACACGTTGCCCTTGTGCAGCGCGACGGCGGTCATCTCCTCGACCCAGGGCCACCCGGGGTGCGCCGCGATAATCGTCAGGTTGGGGAACTCGGAGGCCAGCTCGTCGACGGCGAGCGGGTGCGCGTGGCGCAGCTTGGAACCAAGCCCACCTGGAAGACCGGCCCCCATACCGGTCGTGCCGACGTCGATCATGACCGGCACCTTGAGGGAGTCGATCAGGTCGAAAAGCGGTCGGAGCCGGCGATCGTCGACCGAGTAGCGGCCCATGATCGGGTGGAAGTGGAATCCGAGCATGCCGAGGTCCTCGATTGCGTGCCGCGCCTCCACCAGAGCTGCGTCCATTTTCAGCGGGTCGACCGCGGCCCAGGCCTGCAGCACCGTGTCCTCATGGCGGTCCCGCATGCCGGCGACGTAGTCGTTGGTGCACGGAGGTGCGCCTGTCACCGACTCGATGTCGAACGCTACAAGCACCGCATCGACGCCGGCGGCGCGGAACTCGCCTATCACCTCATCCTCGGATTTCGCCACCCAATCGTGCTTCCAGTAGGCTCCGAGCGCTTTCGCAAACGGGCCGTAGGAATCGATCCACGCCTGGGTCCCCGGGTAACAGTGCAGGTCTACCTTGCGCATCGGGCTCAAGCCGTTTTGCTGCGTCAGGACTCCGAGGCGGCAATCTCGGGCGCCGCCTCGCCGGACCAATCGCCTGCCGAGAGGTTGGTGAGTTGGAGCAGGCCAGGCCCGTAAAGCGCTTCAAGCTCGTTGGGCAGGTCCGTGTACATGCGCTGCACGAACAGGTCGTGGCGGATGTACGACTTCACGAGGCTCGCCACCAGCGGCACCTCGCCGTGCATGACCTCCCAGTCGTGGCCGTCGCGTGCCAGCGCCCACAGCGCCCACCTCGAGTCGACCACCACCGCGAGGTGATGGGTCTTGCGCGAGGCGTAAAGGGTGCCCTCGGTGCTGGCGTGGCGCATGATCTTGCCGCGCGGCGCCTGGAACGGGAGCCTGCCGAAGTGGACGATCACGAACTGGACCCCGCGCTCCGAGGCCGCGTCGATCGCTCCTGCGAGTTGCTTGAGGTCTTCGCCCCGGCCGCTCATGTACACGCGGGTGCGCGCGGTCGCGATGGCGTCCGCCGCACGTTCTGTGGCGGCGGCGAGGCTGTGGAGCCGCGCAAGTGGAAGCCCTCCCCGCGCCGCGGATCGCTGGGGGAGGCTTTGGAGGCCGATCCGGGCCGCCTCCACCTTCGCGCCGAACTCCTTCGCAAGTGCGTTGAGCAGGTCGGACGGCGGGACTGCGGCGTATCGGGCGGGGTGTTCGGCGGTCAGGACAGCGGCGCCCCTGTCGACCAGGCGGCGCAGGGTCTCGTAGACCTTCGGCTGCGGAACGCCGGTTTCATTCGCGATTCCGTAGCCGGTCGCACCGTTGGACGTCAGCAGACCGACGTACGTCCGCGCCTCGTATTGCGAGAACCCCAGCTGGGTCAATCGTTCCGCGATCGAGATGGCGGATTCAGGCAACGCTCTTCATGCGACGCAAGCCCCCCTGAGTCACTACGGCCGTAGTGCGCAACGTTAACACAGGCCTTCGGCCGGGTTGACTATGAGTTACGTTCGCCCTACGCCTCGAGCCCCGCAAGCACCTTCTTGAGCAGTGCCCCGAGGGTTTCGAGCTCCGCCGGGTCGAGCCCGGCCACCAGCTGACGCTCCGCCGCCGTGTTGGCCTGGACCGCCTGCTCGAGGACCGAGCGGCCGTCCATGGTCAGCTCGACCAGCACTCCACGCCTGTCGTTGGGGTCGCGCGTCCGCTGGACGAGACCGAGCTTCTCGAGGCGGTCCAGCCGGTTGGTGATTCCGGCCGAGGAGAGCATCAGGCCTTTGAACAGCCGAGTGGGTGACAGTTGGTTGGGCGGTCCCGCGATTCGAAGGGCGCTGAGCACGCCGACGTCGCCGCGGTTCAGGCCGAACCGGCCGAAGACCTCCGCCTGGTGGTTGGCGATGTGGAGGCTGATGCGCGAGATCCGGGCCGTCACCTGGTAGGGGGCAACGTCAAAGCCCTTTTGAATCGTCGCCCAGGTGTCAAGGAGGTTGTCCGTCCAGTCTCCGGGTTCGACCACGGCGCGAGTATATGGAACAAGTCTCCTCGGAGTGAGATTCTCGATGCCATGTATCTCGATCACGAGTTAAATCCTCGGAACGGGAACCCGGAGTCGGCAGTCACGCAGGCGGCGCTCGACGAGCTCGAGCTCGTCTACTCCTTCATCTATGCAAGGGTCGGCAACCGCTCCGATGCGGAGGACCTGACTCAGCAGGTCGCCCTCAAAGCCCTGCCCCGGCTGCGCGAGGGCTCGCCGGGAGCCGCCATCCGCAGCTACCTCTACGTCACCGCGCGCTCGGTGGTCGCGGTGTTCTGGGCCCGCCGTTACCGGGTGCCGGAATCCGAGCTGTCCGACAACCTGCCCGACCAAGGACGCGGAAAAGGGCTCGAGCCGTCGACCCAGGCCGCCGCCTGGTTGGAGCAGACGCTCGCGACGCTGCCCCTGCACTACCGCCAGGTACTGGAGCTGCGCTTCCTGCGCGAATGCTCTCTGCGGGAGGTGGCCGGAGAGATGGGCAAGACGGTGGGAGCAGTCAAGCTCGTGCAGCTCCGGGCGCTGAGGGCTGCCGCCGCGGCGATGCCGGCCGGCGCGGCCGCTATCCCTGCGGGCCGTTCCCGCCCAGCACGTCCCCTGCCCGCAGGCGCTCCAGGTTTTGCATCCGAGCCTCCGCGCGAGGACCGAGTCTCCTGAGCACGGCGGCGACGACAGCCTCCACCACCGCCAAGGCTCCGACCAGCGAGTCGAACGGGCCGACCGTCTCGACGCTCGTCACGAGCACCTGGCGGGCGAACACCGAAGCCGGTGAGAGCCAGGGGTCGGTGAACAGGATCACGCTGCACCCCCTGGACGCCGCGACCCGGGCGCTCTCGATCGTGTCGGACTGGTAGCGGCGGTAGTCGAAGATCACCAAAACGTCCGTCTTGCGCAGGTCGATCAGCTGCTGGGCGGGCGCGCTGCGCTCGGCATCCACGAGCGCGATACCGGGCCGGAGCAGGTGCAGCTGCCCGGCGAGATATCGGGCCAGCGACGCGCTGACCCGGCCGCCCAGCACCAGGATGTTGCGCCGGACGTCCGCCAGCAGCTCGATCGCCTCGTTCACGTCCCGGGACGAGAGAACGTCGAGGGTCGCCTTCAGGTTGTGCATCGAGAGCTCGAGCGCGTCGGTCAACAGCGAGTCGGCGGGGCTGCCTGGCGGCTCGACGCGGTAGCGGGCAAGCGGTGAGCTGAGGCGGGCCTGGACCTCGTGGAGGAGCACCTCCTGGAACTCGGGATAGCCCCGGAACCCCAGCTTGGTGATGAACCGGGTGACTGTCGGGGGGCTGACCCCCGCCCTCTCCGCGAAACGGGCGACGCTCTCCAGCCCGGCGATCGGGTAGGAGGCGAGGAGCACCCGCGCCAGCTTTCGCTCGGCCGGGCTCAGGCTGTCCAGGCGCTGCCGGACGACCTCCCCGACCCGAGACTCCTTGGCCGTGACGTTTGTTACATCGCGGTCCATCCATCCGTCTCCTGAAAGGATCCTTGACAACCCGCCGATGCCCTGTTAGCTTCGCCGCGAAGCCGGCAGGAGAAGGGAAGGAGCTCAAGATGGCCGTACAGGCTCATTCGGACGTCGAAACACTCCATCGGATGGGCTATGCCCAAGAGCTGCGTCGAAGGATGTCCACCTTCTCCAACTTCGCCGTCTCCTTCACCATCATCTCCATTCTCTCCGGCTGTTTGACCGTCTACTACTTCGGAATGACCAACGGCGGCCCGGCCGTCATCACACTGGGCTGGCCCTTCGTCGGCATCATGGTCACGCTCGTGGGCCTGGCGATGGCCGAAGTGTGCTCCAGCTATCCGACGGCGGGAGGCCTTTATTACTGGGCGGCGAAGCTCGGCGGCAACAACGGGGCCGGGTGGAGCTGGTTCACAGGCTGGTTCAACCTTCTCGGCCAGGTCGCGATCACGGCCGGCATCGATTTCGGACTGTCGTTCTTCGTGGACTTCTTGCTCAACCTATGGTTCAGCTACCCGACGACCCCGGTCGCGATCATCTCCGTCTATGCCGTGGTGCTCCTGATCCACGGGTTGCTGAACACCTTCGGGATCGGCCTGGTCGCGCTGCTGAACGACATCTCGGTCTGGTGGCACCTGGTCGGCGTGTTGACGATCGTCATTGTGCTTTTCCTCATACCGAAGAACCACAACTCGGTCTCTTACGTGTTCACCCATTTCGAGAACCAGACCGGCTTCAGCTTCCCGCTGGCCGGGCTCTATGTCGGCCTCACCGGCCTCCTCAACGCGCAGTACACGTTCACTGGCTACGACGCCTCCGCCCATTTGACCGAGGAGACGCACAACGCGGCGGTCGCCGGGCCCAGGGGCATCGTCTGGTCGATCATCGTCTCGCTTTTTGCCGGATGGATCCTCCTGATAGGCGTGACCTCGGCGATCACCCAATCGAACTACTCAGGTGAATTCTTGGCGGGTGTCGCCGCGCCGGGCCAGATCTTCCTCGACGCCCTGGGGAAGGGTTGGACATC
The DNA here is from genome assembly GCA_049582065.1 of Candidatus Dormiibacterota bacterium. Classification (GTDB taxonomy): domain Bacteria; phylum Chloroflexota; class Dormibacteria; order Dormibacterales; family Dormibacteraceae; genus DATKSS01. Next base: position 18,065 of record JBAUTF010000002.1, read on the forward strand.
GTTCCTGCTCCTGATCGTGATCGGCGCGCAGTTCTACTGTGGCATGTCATCCGTGACCGCCAACTCGCGAATGGTCTATGCCTTCTCCCGCGACGGTGCAGTGCCTGGGTCTCAGTTCTGGCACAAGATCAACGCGCGGACGCGCACTCCGACCAACTCCATCTGGTTCGCCGCTGTCGGGGCCTTCATCCTCGGCCTGCCGTACCTGTGGAACCCGGTCGCATACGCAGCGGTGGTGTCCATTGCGGTCATCGGCCTGTATATCGCCTACGGCATCCCGATCCTGCTCCGCCGCCTGGCGGGTGCTCGGTTCCAGCCTGGTCCATGGCAGCTAGGGCAGTGGAGCGCTCCGGTGGGCTGGATTGCGGTGATCTGGATCGTGTTCATTTCCGTCCTCTTCGTTCTCCCGCAGGTCGCGCCTGGCAACACGCTGACAACTTTCAACTACGCTCCGGTCGCAGTCGGCGCGGTGCT
>JBAUTF010000003.1:0-2173 GCA_049582065.1 Candidatus Dormiibacterota bacterium
TCTTCGGAGCCTGGGCGCTGCGGTTCTCCTACGAGAAGGCCACCACCCTCGGTTTCACCGCCGCCAGCAACGATTTCGAGCTCGCGATCGCGGTCGCGGTGACCGTGTTCGGCGTCCAATCCGCGCAAGCGCTCGGTGCCGTCATCGGCCCCCTGGTCGAGGTGCCCGTACTTCTCGGCCTTGTTTACGTCGCCCTGTGGACCCGATACCGACTGTTCACTGGCCAAGCCCGCCGCGGCGAGGTAGCGGCTTGACGCGCAGAAGCTGCGAGTTGACCGCTTAGCGACCAACCGTTCTCTTCGTCTGCGGCCACAACGCCGGTCGCAGCCAGATGGCCTCGGGCTCACCAGTCGACGAATAGAAGTCTTCTTCGCGTAGGTCGCCGGCGCCTACCGCGCGACGATCTTGTCGGGGCTTTGCACAAGCACCTTGCCCGAGACATCGCAAGTGGCAGCGAGCGTGTTGTAGATGGTCCCGTACTTTCGAATGTTGCGGTGCAGCAGCTCGACCCGTTGCTCGGGCTCATCAGTGACCAGCTGCAGAGAGTATGTGACGCGAATCATCTTCGGCGGGGATTCCTGCCGTTCGGCGATTACCTTGATCGAAGCCTCTTGGTAGCGGAACGGGAGGATCTGCGAGAAGCGCTCCACGTTCTTCAGGACACAGGCCGCGAATGCCGCGGTGAGAAGGTCAGCGGGTCCGGGCAGGATCTCACTCTGGCCAGCCGAAGTGTCGAACTCGATCACCGCCTGCTTGGAGGTGGCTGCCGAGACGCCCGGCCGCACGACCCGGGCTTCGATCTCGTAGGACGTCGGGCCCTTGCTCACCTATTCACGATGACAGTCGGCGACGTTCAGCGGCAGGGTCGAAGGTCCCGTGGCTTCGGTGCTGTAGGACTAGCGTCGCCTGGGTTGATCCGACCGGCGCCGGCAAGGTTAGTGAAAGCGTGCTGGAGTTCGCCGAAGCCCAGACTTCGGCCCTGGCGTCGCCTTCTGACAGCTTCGTTGACAGCTTGGCCGGGAGACTCTGTGAGGTATCGGGAGACGCGCTGAGACGACTGCGTCATAACCCGAATACGGGAGAGATGCCCTGACATGCTCTGAGACGTCCTGAGACGATCCATCGGGGTCTCCTAATCCCAAGGTTCAGGGTTCGATTCCCTGCGCGAGCACCAATATGTTGTGCCTGTGCCGGTTTACGGAGACTGGAGCCAGTCACGCCGCGTCGGCCACCTTCTTTGGGCTGCAACCGCCGAGCCGATTATCCAGCTCGTTTCCGAGGAGACGAGCGCGCATGGTTGCCCCGGGCGGCGCGCTTAACACGGAGCGCACTTGGCAGGCGCCCATCGTCGACGAGGGCTCTGCGCAACAGAAACTCGATCTGTGCATTGCTGCTGCGCAACTCGTCCTGTGCCCAACGAATAATTGCGTCATGGACCGCTGGATCAAGTCTGACAAGAACGCTTCTGCGCTCCGAAGCTCCCTTCACCAGTGTCCTCACTGATAGAGGGATCCAACGTTGACCACTGGCTGAGTCGCCTGGTTGCTGTAGAGGACGACGAGCAGGTTGGGCACCATGGTGGCTTTGCGCTCGTCGTCCAACGTCACCATGCCCAGGTCCTCGAACCGCTCCAGCGCCGTCTGGACCATGCCGACCGCCCCCCCAACGATCCGTTTCCGTGCCGCGACCTCGGCGCTTGCCTGCTGGCGCCTTTCGGCGCCGCCTGGGCGACTTCGCGTTGTGCTTCTCTTCTATGCACGGGGCGGATAAAACCATCGGATGCTCGCAGGAGCAACAACTTCACTCGACCTCACGCTCCGCTATCGCGACCGCAAGTAGAAATAGAGGGCTGCCGATAGCGCCAGCACGATGTAGCCGGCAATCGCCACCGGGTTGTTCCTTTGTGTACGGCCGATCACTATGAGCACGGCGGACACCACCGCACCGACTATCGGGACCACCTTCATAGATCAGATGCTGTCGCTCGCAAGCGATTACCCTCCGCTGGTACAGACTGTATGATTCGCCAGTCTATCAACTTGATACCAATCTGAAGATGCTTGAGATTTCGGAGCTGTACCAACGTTTCGGCGACCGGGTTGCGGTAGACAAGCTGTCTCTCGCCGTCAATGGAGGCGAGATCGTCGGTCTGGTCGGCCGCAACGGAGCCGGC
>JBAUTF010000004.1:0-9706 GCA_049582065.1 Candidatus Dormiibacterota bacterium
CCAGCCTGCGGGACTGCTCCAGTACACGGTGGCGGGAAAGGTGCAGTGGTTCCTGCCCGGGACCTCGCCATACCAGAGCACGCCACAGCCGCAGGGCGTCGTGGTTCGGCGCACGAAGGCCTGACCGAGCTCGGCCTCGAGCCGAACAGATCCTGCGTAGCTGACGTCTTATCGTTGCCGGGCGGCGCGACCGCCCGTCCGCGACCTCTGCTTGAGGTACTGGTGGGCCAGGCCTGCACTCAGGGCGTGCAGCCCCAGCTCGAACTGCCCCTCGCTGGCGACCTGCCCGAGTTCGTCGAGTACTGCACCGGCGTTTGGAAAATCTGCCGGCGGCAGGTTGGCGAACTCCCGGCGCCAGCTTGCTTCGTACGCCGCTTGCGGCTGCCGGCGCGTCCGCGGAATCTCCCAGGCCACAAAGCCCGTGGTGTAGGTGAGGACGGCGTAGATGGCATGGACCCCGGCGGCGGCCGGCAGCCCGGCCTCGCCAAGGCGCCGGAGCAGCGCCTCGACACCGCGGAGGATCCCCGGCCCGACCACCGCTTGCGACAGGAAGATGACGGGAAGGCTGGGGTGCTCGATCAGCGTCATGCGGAGACCTCGGCCCCAGGAAACCAGGATGCCTTCGACGTCGTTGGTTGGTGGCCGAGTTGGCTTCAGATCGCGAAGGCCTGCCTGTGCGATGGCTTCCAGCAGGTCTTCCTTGCCGTCGATATACCCATAGATCGTCATGACGCCGCACTCGAGGCGGCGCGCCAGGTTCAGCATCGTGAGCGCGTCCAGACCGTCACGATCGGCCAGCACGAGCGCAGCGTCGATGACCTGCTCCCGGGTCAACGAGCCACGCGGCCGGCGCGCGCGCCGCCTCTTGACAGCTCCCGGCACGAGAGTATGGTACTTCCTACCGTACGGGATACGCTAGGAGGTCGGGGTCATGGGTGCACGTATCGAGGGCCGTGAGCCGGGTAGCCGGGAGACCGTTGCCGGTTCGCAGTCGCTGACTGACCGCGCGGGGCCCCAGAGGGAATTTACGAGTTTGATCGCGCGGTCAGTGCTCATCGTCTTCTGTCTTGTGGCGGCTCTGATGTACCGAGCGAGCGTCTCTCTCATTCCCGCAGGAATTCTCGAGGACGCTTTTGTCTTGGGACTCTCCGCGCTGTTCCTTGCTCTCGCCGTCCTCGCAAGAAGAGCACAGGACCTCAGGAAATTCTGGGAGATCCCATTTGCATTCTTCGTCTTTACAGTTGCCGGATTTTTCGGAGATGGGTCGATCAGCCCGCTGCAGCACTTCTTCGTCAGAGATGTTCTGCGCCAGACGACGAGCAGCAACAATCCCCTCGCTTCCACCGTGCTGGGCACCGTCCTGGCTCAGCTGGTAGGCACCCTGCTCCTGGTGGTTCCGATCATCTTCCTGACCAAGGCGTCCGGCATCGATTTGAGATCCATCTTCCTAGCGCGGCCAGGCAACTGGTGGGGTGTCCCTGTTGGGGTCGCGTGTTTTCTGATCATCTATTTCCTGGTTGCGAGAGGTCGAACCGCAGCCTTCTTCCCGACCCACGGTGTCGTCACCCTGTCACGCCTGCTCTCGTTGACGCCGGCTCTAATTGTCCTGGTGCTCCTGAACGGATTCAGAGAGGAGCTTTGGTTCCGGGGGCTGTTCCTCAACAAGTACGCGACGTTTCTCAGCCCCCTTTCCTCCAACGTGCTCGCCGCAGTCATATTCACGTCGTTTCACGTGCAGGTCCACTACGCGGCAAGCATCCTGCCTTTCCTCGTTTACACCTTGATCAACGGGTTGATCCTGGGTTGGCTGATGCAAAAAACCAGGAGCATCCTCGCGCCCGCGATCTTCCATGCAGGCACCGACATCCCGATCTTCCTCGTCTATCTCACCTACTCTGCACCGTAACCCGACGGCGTGATCGCCGCCGGTTACCCTGATCGCTCCACATGACGAGCATCGCCGGCGCCCGGCTTCGCGCCCAGAGGCTCATCGGCCAACCGTTCGACGATGCAATTGAGGCTGTTCGCCGGATGGGCGCCGTGCAGGCGCAGGACTACCCGGCCGCCAAATGGGCGCTCGCGCAGCGGTTGGACGGGGTCACCGACGCCGCCCTCGACCGCCTCTACGACCAGGGCGCCATCCTGCGCACCCACGTGCTGAGGCCCACATGGCACTTCGTGCTTCCGGAGGACATCCGATGGCTGCTGGAGCTGACAGGTCCGAGGGTCTTCTCGGGGGTCGGTGGCCGGTGGCGCCGGCTCGAGATCGACCACGACGTGATCGCCCGCGCGCGGGCGGCCTGGCACGCGGAGCTGGCCGGTGGCAGGAGCATGACGCGCCCTGAGCTCGGCCGCATCCTCGCCGCGGCGGGCATCTCGCCTGAGGGCCAGCGGCTCCCGCATCTCGCGATGGCTCTCGAGCTCGAAGGCTTCCTGACCAGCGGTCCGCGGCGCGGCAAGGAGCTCACCTGGGCGCTGCTCGAAGAGCGGGCTCCGGCCGCCCGGTCGATGGAGCCGCAGGAGGCCCTGCGCGAGCTCACGCGCCGCTACTTCAGCAGTCACGGCCCGGCCCAGCTCCAGGACTTCGCATGGTGGTCAGGGCTGACGCTGGCCGACGCGCGCAGGGGAGTCGGGCTCGCCGGCGCCGGCCTTTCGAGCCGCTCGATCGACGGCAAGGATTACTGGCACGACCCTGAGCTCGACTGGCGATCGGCGGGTAAGCGCGCCGTGCACCTGCTGTCCAATTTCGACGAGTACACCGTGGGCTACACGGACCGCTCGGCCATGCTTCACGCGGACTACCCCTTCCGGCCCGAGCTGTTCGCCTTCTCGAGCATCCTGTCGAACGTCGTCACCGCCGGCGGCGAGCTGCGCGGCGCCTGGCGGAGGGTCGCCACGCCCAAGGGCGTGCGCGTGGAGATCCGCCCGCTGGCTCCACTTTCGCCGGCCGTGCGCGCGGGCGTCGAAGAGGCCGGACGTCGGTTCGGCCGCTTCCTCGAACGGCCGCTCGAGCTGGCCTGGATCCAACCCGACCGACCCGGATCCAGCCGCCTCTAGACTCTCGTCGATGACCGTCCACGAGCTGCTGCCGGGCAGGCGGACCCTGCACGGTCACTTCTCCCCGGACCTGGAGCCGGTCCTGCGTGTCGAGCCCGGCGACACGATTCGGGCTTGCACCCTGCTTGCCTCCTGGGATGACGCCGGTTTCGACCGCGACCCCAGGCTCGACACCGGCCACGCGCTGCTCGGCCCGGTGTTCGTCGAAGGCTCCGAGCCGGGTGATTCGCTTTCAATCGAGATCCTCGAGCTGCACCCGGCCCTCTCCGGGCGCACGGCGGCGGGAGGCGTCAGCAGTCCGGTCAACGACTACCTTGGGCTGACCGGCGGCGAGAGGCGAATCACCGACTGGGGCATCGATCACGACGCGGGTGTCGCTCGCACGATGGAGTTCGAGGTCGACCTGCGGCCGTTCCTCGGAGTCATCGGAATGCCTCCGGCGGAGCCGGGCATCCACTCCACCATCCCTCCACGGCCCAGCGGAGGAAACATCGACTGCCGCGAGCTGGTCGCCGGCAGCACTCTGATTCTCCCCGTGGCCGTACGAGGCGGTCTGCTGAGCTTTGGCGACGGTCACGCCGCCCAGGGTGACGGCGAGGTGAGCGGGACGGCGATCGAGTGCGCGATGGACACGGTGGAGTTGAAGGTGGGCCTTACCAAGGAAGCCCACCTCAAAGGCCCCGAGGCTCACACACCGGCAGGTTTCATGACGTTCGGATTCTCGGGCAGCCTCACCGATGCGATGCTCATCGCGCTGGAGGCGATGATCAGCCGCCTGCAGTCGCACCTCGGGCTGGACCGCGCGCACGCGGCCGCGCTCGCCAGCGTCGCCGTCGACCTCCGGGTGACGCAGGTGGTGAACCAGGCCATGGGCGTGCACGCGCTGCTGCCGGCGGACCGTCTGCGGCGCAACGGCGAGGCGGTCGTGTTGCGGTGATCGCACCTGCCAGAGCGCTCTCGACCCAGGAAAGGGTCAGATTACGTCGCGCGCCCTCACCAGGATGGCGGACAGGGCCGCGACTCCGGCCAGCCACAGCGCCAGCACGATGACGGCGTGGTCTGGGCCGACAGGTGGATTGGCCGCCGCCGCGGCGACTGCGCCGCTCGCCTTTCCAAACGAAGCCTGTAGGTAGCCGGCGTTGGCGATCGGGAACCACTCCTGGATCTGCTTGAACGTGTCGCCCAGGTTCACCAGCAGGCCGAACACGAGATTCTCGATCACAAGGACGTACGCGAGTCCAAGGCCGATCGCCATGGCCGATTGCCGGAACAGGGTTGCCAGGCCGAACCCAAGCACCGTCAGGAAGTAGAGGATCAACCACGCGGCGCCGACACCCTTCAACAGGTCGACAACCGATGGCCACACCGCCGACTTAGCGTCGATCGTGGCGATAACGTAGCTCGCCGCAGCATCGGCGATGAATAGGCCCAAGGCCATGATCAGGGCGAGCACCGCAAGCGATGCCAGTTGGCCGGCCACGATAGAGATGCGTCCGGGAAGCTGCACCAGGGCGGTCTTGACCGTCGCCCACGAGTACTCGCTGCCCTGGGCCAGGACTCCGACGATCAAGGCGAAGATGCCGACGAGGCCGCTCGCGTTGGCCAGCGACTTCTTGATCACGGAATCCGGGTAAAGACCGGTCCGCAAGGCCGTGAGCTCGGCGCCGGCCCGGGCCGCACCCGCCGGTGGGTGGGTGGCAACGATGTACACCAGGATGTATTCGATCCCAACCGCGAGCACCACCATCAGGCCGATGGTCACCCACAGCGCGCGGCGGCGGACCAGCTTGAACCACTCGGCTCGGACGGCGGCGATCATCAGCTCCCACCCTCCGTGCCGGTCAATTCCATAAAGACGTCCTCGAGCGACCGCTCGGCGGGGCGCAGCTCGGTGACGTCGATCCCGCTCATGACCAGGCTCTTGACGATGCTTGCGGTCTGGCTCATCTCCACCTTCAGGCTGAAAGCGCCGTCGCGTATCGTCACGTGGTCGGCTCCAAACGCCTTCTCGAGGACGAGACGCGCCTGGTCTGCCGGCTGAGCGCGGACCACAAGCTCCGTCCCCCCGCGGATCTCCTCTATCGTCCCTTCCGCCACCAGCGCCCCTCGGCGGATGACCCCGATCCGCGAGCAGATCTGCTCGACCTCGTTGAGCAGGTGGCTCGACAGCAGCACGGTTCGATCTCCCTTGCCCAGGTTCTTGATGAGATTGCGAAACTCGACCATGCCCTGCGGGTCGAGGCCGTTGGTCGGCTCGTCGAGGATGAGCAGCGCTGGAACCTTCAGCAGGGCGGCGGCGACTCCGAGCCTCTGTTTCATGCCGGTGGAGTACGTGGCGACAGCCCGGTGGGCGTGCTCGGTCATCACGACCTCGTCCAGGACCGCCGTGACCCTCGAGTCGGGAAGGCTGCAGTAACGTGCCAGCAGCCGCAGGTTGTCGCGCCCGGAGAGATATGGCCAGAAGGCCGGAGCCTCGATCATGGCGCCCACTTGCGCCAGCGACCGGGGCGAGCCTGGGGATCCGCCGGCGACCGTGGCATCGCCCGCGGTTGGCTTGATCAGGCCGGTGAGCATCCGCAGGAACGTGGTCTTGCCGGCGCCGTTGGGCCCGAGCAACCCGAACACCTCGCCCGCGCGAATGGTGAGGTTCAGCCCCTGGACCGCCAGGACGCCGCCCCCGTACTTTTTGGTCAAGCCGCGCGTCTCGACGAGGGTCGCGCTCCGCTCGAGCACGCTCTCGATGCTATGAGAGCCGCTCACCTCATCGGTCTCACGGGGTGGCGATCACTTCGACCCGGCGAGCGCCGCTACGAACAGCATCACTTGACCAAATTTACGTGCAGATCAAGCGTGCCAATGAGGGCCGGATGGCCTGCCAACCCTGAGGCGATGGTCATGGGCGGCGGGAGGTCGGTCGGGGTGCGGCGTCGGTTTGGCATCGACCGACGGCTCGCTGGTAGCGGGACCATAGGCCCTGGGCGCACGGGCGAGCGGGCTTTACCGTGGACTTCAGGTCAAGAGTTCCGCGGAGCCCATCGGGCCGGCCCGCCGCGGAGTGCGAAGTAAGTGGCAACGCCCGGGGAGGTGAGTTGGATGTCGACAGCTTTCAAGCGCTGGCAGGATTGGGCCGTCGTCGCGATCGGGGTCGTAGTTTTCGCGACTCCATTCGTGTTCGGTGAGACCTCGAGCAGCAGCGCCGCTTACAGCGCCTACATCATGGGCGGGCTCGTGGCGGTGGTCGGGCTGGTCTCCGCGTTCCTGGCGAACTCGTCGAAGATCGTGGAAGGGATCGTGACCGGACTGGGCGTGATCCTCTTCTTCACCCCCTGGCTGTTCGGATTCACAGCTGTGACAGCGACCTCGTGGGTCAGCTGGATCGCGGGCGTGCTGGTGGTCGGCGTGAGCGGGATCGCGTTTCTCGCTGAGAAGCCGCAGCGGACGGTCACCAACTGACAGGCCATCTCCAGGAGGCGGGACTACCGCGTCCCGCCTCCCGGTTTGCCTGCGCCGGGCCGCATCGCCTCGGTCGCCCACCTGCGCCCGAGAACATCTAACATCGCAGCGTGATCCGGGCTGTCCACGCCGATGGCCTCCTCGATCCAGCCTCCGGCGAGACCACGCGCGATGCCGTGGTCGTGATCCAGGACGGTAAGGTGACGGTCGCAGGCCCGCGGTCCGCCACCCATGTTCCGCGCGACGCGGAGACGGTCGATGCCTCCGGCCTGACGGTGCTGCCCGGCCTCATCGACTGCCATGTGCACCTCACCAACCTCGGCGAGGGCCTCGACTTCGCCCGCGAGCTGACGACCCCCCCGACTCTAGAGCTCATGCGGGCGGTCCGCGCCGCGCGGCGCACGCTCGACGCCGGCTTCACCACCGTGCGCGACGCGTCCGGAACGCCCGCCGGCGTTCGGATGGCCATCGACGCGGGCTACTTCCCCGGCCCGCGAATGTTCGTCACGGTCAGCGCCCTGAGCCAGACCGGCGGCCACACCGATTCCCATTTCATGTGCGGCGCGGACCTCGACATCCCGCTCCCGGACCGGCCGCACAACGTCGTCGACGGCGTCGAGGCGATGCGCCTGCGCGTGCGCGAGGTGATTCGTGCGGGGGCCGACTGGATCAAGCTCTGCACGTCGGGCGGCGTCCTTTCGCCCGGTGACCAGCCCCACCACTCGGCGCTGACGCTGGACGAGATCAAGGCGGCCGTGCAGGAGGCCGCGACTCAGGGGCGAAAGGTCATGGCCCACGCGCAGGCCAATGCCGGGATCAAGAACGCCTTGAAGGGAGGCGTGGCGACCATCGAGCACGGCATCTGGCTGGACGGCGACGCGATCGAGATGATGCTCGACGGGGGCAACGCGCTGATCCCGACGCTGGTCGCGCCGAAATGGGTGGTCCGGCACGCCGAGGCGGGCAAGATGCCCTCGTATGCGGCGGACAAGGCCCGTGCCGTCATCGCCGACCACACCGCGAGCATCCGCCAGGCGGTCGAGGCGGGGGTCAAGATCGCGTTCGGCACCGATACCGGGGTCGGGCCGCACGGAAGCAACGGTGAAGAGTTTCTGCTGATGAACGAGCTGGGCATGGAACCGCTGGCCTGCATCCGCGCCGCGACCACGCTCGCGGCGGAAACGATCGGGATGCGCGGGGTCGGCACGCTCGCGCCGGGCTCGTGGGGCGACCTGATCGCGGTGGCGGGCGATCCGCTTTCGGACCTGGGGCTCCTGGCCCGTGCGGAAAACATCCGCCTGGTGGTGAAAGGCGGCGAGGTGGTCAAAGCCCCGGCAACCGCCTGAAGGAGCCGCGAATCTGCCGGCAATGGTTCTGACCCCGGTGCCGCCGGATGATTCTTCGACGCGATTCAGCCGGATCCGCCAATTCGGGCTGGAGGCAGGCGGAATCAACGTGCAGCCGGTTCAGGCGAGCCAATCCAACACCTCGAACGCACCCTGTTGAGCAGAGGTCGTGCCCCGAAGATCCTGGCTACTCGGACAGGGTTTGCGCTGCTTACTGAAGTGGGAAAGGTGACTGCCACCAATGCGGCACGTCGTCAACCTCGATCGCCACGACCCACTTGACCCACCAGAACCCGCGCCGGTTCGCGGCGACCAGGCGGAGCGGAAAACCGTGACCGGCGTCCAGCTGCATGCCGCCAAAGCGAGTCGCCAGGACGAGTGAGCCCGCCTCGTCGACAGGAAAGCGCCGGTCATAGCCGGTGCGCGAGACGACGCGGATGCTCATGCCGCCCTTCGTTTCGACGAGGCGATCGAGGCGCGCACCGGCCCACTCCTGCGTCGAGTAGAAGCCGCCGGTGCAATCGAGGGTGGCCGTGACGCGATCGTCGAACGCCGCCAGCTGATCGTAGGACCAGGTCTGGCTGCCGGCCCGCAACCGCCACGTGGCGGCCTCGATCTGCGGGATCGAATCGAACATCCACGAGCTGACAGGCATGAGGGCCGGCTGAAAGGACCCGGCTTCGTAGGACCCCGTGAAACGCCGCGACGCGCCGGGCAGCGTCGCCGCCCTCACGACTCCCTCGCTCGCGACGTAAGCGGTGGCCGCCACCCCGACAGCCATTCCGCCACGCATGAACGCGCGCCGCGAGAAGTCTGCCGGCCGCACGCGGATGGGCCTCGCCGCGATGTGCCAGATGGCAAGCGGCACCGCGGCGATGGCCGCGCCGACGTGGAGCTCCATCGCCGTAAACGGCCCCCATGTCACCAGTGCGCCGGTCGAATGTGCGAGGCCGGCGAGCAGGGAAACGAGCACCAGGGCGGCCAGGGCGATCGAGGCCCAGCGTCCGGGTCGAGGACGTTGCAAGCCGTGCCGCGCGATCATCGACTTCCAAGGAAGCAGGAGCAGGATCGCGAACCCGCTCGTGGCATGCACAACGAGTGACCATCGCGCTGGCGCCGTGGCGTAAGCGAAGGCCAGCCACCCGGTCAGAAAAGCGCCCGCGAGGAGAGCGATCAGCCCGAGGTTGGTTCGGGCGCCCAGCCTGGTCGGCGCATCGCGCCGTGCCGCCATGACCAAGAGACTAGCGCGGGCCTGGAGGAAATCAGGCAGCGATCCTTATGTGCCCCGGTAAAAGGGGGTTCGCCGACAGCAGGTGCGCCATCGGCGAACCGTGGGGGGGGTAGGAGCTGTGTTAAGCGGCGCGCTTCGCCGTCTTGTGCGCCGCGACGTGCTTACGCGTGGTACGGCGTGCGTGCGCAGCTTTGGTGGTGGCCCGGCTCTTCGGCGCGTGGCGCGCCAGCGGCGGCGTCACAGCCTCGACCAGCCCGTGGAGCAGCTTGCGCTGGGTTTCGACCACGCGCTCCGCGAGGTCGTACGCGGCAGAGACCGCGCTGGCGGCTGACCGCCGTGGGTTGGCGCCCTTGCGGCCCTTGGGCGTGACTCCTTCTAGAAGCGGGACCAGCGCCTCGCGCTGCGACCTCAACGTCTTGGCTGCGAAGGCGAGGGCATGGTCCACCATGTCGGCGGGCGAAGGCACACTCTCCACCACATTCGTCGCGGCTGCGATGAAGGTCGCCTCCTCTTTCGCGATCTCAGACCAGGTGTTCGTAATTCGACGCTTTGGGGTTCTGTTTGCCATTGGAATTTCTCCTTGCCAATCTCTTTCGCGGCCGTTGTTGGACCACGATCA
>JBAUTF010000005.1:0-9862 GCA_049582065.1 Candidatus Dormiibacterota bacterium
GCCTGACGGCCGGCGCGCGGGGCCCAGGGCCCACCCTCCTCCCGGCCGCCACCCCCAACCGGCACACCGCCTGCAAGTCAAGCCGAAAACAAAACCGCGCGCAACCCAGCGTGTTAAGGCGCGAACCGGTGGCGAAGCCCGATCACCCTCTGCCTCAGTTGCTCCTCGGCCTCGTGTGGTTTGTCGATCTCCTGCCGCTCGCGATGCCAGCGCTCCATCGCGAGGTCCAGCTGAGCCGATTGCAGCCGCGCCGTCTCCAGGTACGCGCGAGGGCCGCCGTGGTTCAAGGCCCGCAGTCGCTGCTTGAGCCTTTGCCAGGGACTGGCCAGGACCGGCACTTCGTCGGGTAGGATCGCGCCACGGCCATCCGCCGCCTCCTTGCGAAGCTGGTCGAGCAAGTTCTGGCCCTCGAACCGGACGCCGAAAATCAGCAGCGCGATGATGGCCGCTGTGAACGGCCCCGTCATGATCAGCGTCCGGAGGTGGATCTCGACCAGACCGAACAACGTGCTCTGGATGGGAAAGAACGTCAGCCACGCGTCCCACGAGAAGTGCGCCGCGATCGCAACGATAAAACCGCTGGCGATGGCGAATCCTTTTTGTCTCACGCTCGGCAGCTGTCGCGCGATGCCGATCCCCGCGCCGATGAAAGCCGTGTAGGTGGCGTGGCCGAAGAACAGGCCCAGGACCTGCCGCGCGTACCACTGGAAGCCCGCGGCGTATCCGCCGATCCCCTCAGGTTGAAAGATGGCGTAGAGATTCGTCATGTACGTGATCGACTCCATGAAGTTGAAGCCGAGCCCGACAGCCGCCCCGTAGACGATTCCGTCGACCACGTCGTCGAAGTCGTCGCGCATGACGAGAAACAGCAGGACGACGGCGCTTCCCTTCGCCAGCTCTTCGAGGACCCCTGCCATGAAAGCTGTCGACGCGTCGAGACCGGGACCGGGCACCAGACTCCTCTGGGCGGTGGCTTCCCAGATGGTCTCGCCCCAGATCACCAGGCTCGTGGCCACGATGGCTCCCCAGGCGGCCGCGACCAGAACGAGGCGCCATGGCTCCTTTTCATTGCGGTCCATCCGGCGGACGACGAGCAGACCGAACCCTGTGGTGGGGAGACAGACGAGCACGCAGATCGCGGCGACGCCAGATCCCGCGGATTGCGTGAAAACGAACACGTCGATCAGGAGCAGCCACAGCAGCACCCCCAGCCCGATCAGCACGCCTGCGCGTATCAGGTGCTTGCTGCGCGTTGCGCGGTCTCGGCTGAACGCCCGAACCAGGATGTAGGTGCCGAGCGCGATCAGCGCGACCGCCAGCAGTCCGTACAGCGACGCGCGCCCAGGAATCGAGTCCAGGTACACGTAGTTGAGAAAAGAGCTGGCCACCAGAGCGACCACGACCACGGCCGCGACCGCGATGGCGATGCCGTAGCGGTTGGGCCGCAGGCGCGGATGCGGATTGGCCGCGGGCGGCGTCGTGTAGGTTGTCACGTTCGCTGCACCAGCACGATTCGTCGCGCCAGGACCTCGACCGGGACCCCGCCCTGGATGCGCTCGACGACGAACGTGTAGCGGCCCGGCAGGCTGTAATGAAAGCCGCGAGGCACGACAACGGGCACGATCCGATGCGCGGCGAGCTGGTCTCGCGTTCCCGGGCCTGCACGGCCGACGACGTCGCCGAACGCGTCGTACCAGCGCGCATCGACGGTGATGCCTCCTGGCAGCGATGACCAATCGACGACCGCGGCGAATTGCTGAGTGTGAGCGAACTGGCTCAGGTCGGGCCCGGAAGCCGTGCCGTTGGCGGGATTGAAGACGTAGACCCCGACGATTCGCGCTTTCGCTCCGCTCGCCTGCCCTGGCGGTTCGAAATGCACGAACTCCACCAGGCCGACGATCAGGATGAGCACGCCCACCGTCGCGAAAACCAGGAGGGTGCGGTAAAGGGTGCGGACCTGGTCGTACGGGGCAGAAGGCAAGGCGGCGCTCAGTCGAATGGATTGTCCACGCGTTGTCAAGACAGGAAACATAGGAGGTTGGTTCGGAGGCCACAAAGTGCGTGGCCCGACAAGCGAGAACGCCAGTACGAGCACACAGCAAGGAAGGCCTGCTCGAGCGCGGTTCGGGCGAGGACACGGCCGAACAGACAGTGGCGCGTACTGTCAACAAGGAACGCGTTCGGCACGGAGAGACCAAAGAGGCATGCAGGACCTCGATCCAGCACATCTCATCCGGTCCCCGCGGAGGGCTAAGGTCTCACAAAGGCACCGGCGGGCGAACCTACGGCAGCTGCGCAACGAGCGCGGGAGCGGGGTATCGAAGGCCGCTCGAAGATGAGGAAGTCTCAGCTGGAGAAATTGCTCAGCCGCTGACCAACGGACGGGTCCGCCAGCCATCGACGAAGGTCGGAGGTCGCATCGTTGGTGCGGCGGAGAGGAGTTGAACCTCCACGTCCTTGCGGACACTAGCTCCTGAAACTAGCGCGTCTGCCATTCCGCCACCGCCGCTTTTTGGGGCGACGACAAAGTATACCGAGCGCCTGCCGGGCCCCTAGCTCGTGATGAAGAGCGTGTGCCAGGCGGCCTCGACCATCTCCGCAGTGAGCTGCGGTCGCACCCCGCGGGCCGACGATACGTCGACCAGGCGCTCCAGCAGGTCGCGCGGATGGTTGCCCCGCAATGGCCGGCCGCTGTAGAGGCTGGAGATCATCTCGAGCGCGCTCGGATTGGGCGGAATGGTGAGCCGGTCGCGCTCCCTCTCGAAGATGCGGCACCACATCTCCCAGGTCGGGTCGGGCATGAACACTTTGTAGGCCAGCCGCCGGAGGTAGGCCTCGTCGAGCAGCTCTGCGGGCTTCAAGTTGGTCGACAGCGCGACCTGGGCGCGAAACGGGATCTCGACCTTCCGACCCGTGGAGGCCAGGTTCATGTAATCGGTGTCCTGCTCCAGTGGCACGAGGAGGCGGTCGAGGATCTGCTTGGGAGATACGCGCTGGCGGCCAAGGTCATCGATGAGCAGCACACCGCCGTTCGCCTTGATCTGTAGCGGCGCTGCATAGGTCCGGCTGCCCTCCTCCCACGTGGGGTCGAACATCTCGAGCTGGAACTCACCGCCCACCTGCACGAGTGGCCGCGCCACGCGCCTCCACCTGCGGTCGACGGGCTGCCTGGCATCGAGGTGGTGGATCGAGCCATCGAAGACCGTCATCACCTCGCCGCCGCCGATGTCGAGCGCGATCGGGATGACGATCGGGCCGCCGAGGAGCGCGGGGATCCGCCGCGCGAGGGTCGTCTTCCCGTTACCCGGCGCCCCGTAGATGAAGATCGACGAGCGAGAGTTGACGGCCGCCCGCACTGCTTCGGTGACGCCCGGCGCGAGCTCGATCCCGGCCAACGCGAGGTTGACCTTGACCAGGTCGAGCGTCCCCGGCTTGGCGGCCTCGGCCAGCACGGCCTTGTACTCCTGCATCGAGACCGGCGCCGGCCCCGCGTACCGCGTGCTCGCGTCGGCGATCTGCTCGCTGCGCGTGCGGCCCTGGCGGGTCAGCGAGTAAGCCATCCGCTCCGGGAGCGGCCGGCCGAGCCAGGGCCCCTGCTCGGCCGCGAGGCCCAGCGCGTCGAGGAAGTTGACGCCGGTCAGCGATTTGAGGATCGGCTCGACCGCGACGAAAGGAAGGGCGAGCTGTTCCGCGACCTCGAAGCCCGTGATCCGCGTAGTTGCAGCCGCAAGCCTGAGGATCATGCCTTCGATCAGCGTCCGGTTGATCTCAGGCGGCGGAGGAGGTTCGATCTCGTGGCCGGAGGTCGGGACGGCCGACGGGACGGGTTGCGGCTCGTCGACGTGCTCGAGGATGGCCGTGAACAGCTTCTTGCCGAACCGGGCCCGGTCCGCGTGGTCCGGCGGCTCGCCCTCGCGCCGGCGGCTGATCCAGTCGGGGACCTCCTTGAACACCACGGTGTTGCCGATCAGCAGCTGAACCGTGTCGGGCTCGTCGGTCGCCACGCGGACGGCGATCCGGATCAGGTAGCCCTGGCTCTTGAGCGCGGCCCAGCTGCGCTCCCAGGCGACCTCACTGCGCCCCGACCACGTCTGCCTCACCGTGCGGTCGCGTGCGAGCGTGATGTCCTTTCGGTTCTGGTAGCGGCGGCGGACGAGCTCGGTGACGTCCTTGTCGATGTCCTCCGCGACGAGCGCGGCGAGGGGCAGGGCGCGGTCGTCGACCGCGGGACGGTTCTTGATCTCGAAGATCGTGTTGGCCGTGGGCGCGAGAGCGCGGATGACGCTGGCGTGCCGCGGGCAGAACGGCGTGCGCTCGATGAATTGGATGTGACGCCTGCACCACCAGCTCTTGCATTCACGTCCGGTCAGGTCCTTGTACGCGCACGCCCAGCCGCGGCGCTCCTGGCAGTCGCTGTACGTGCACACCCCGGCGGGTTTGTGGCCGTCGGTGCGCGGCGGAAGCGCCCTTGGCTGCTCCACCTCGTCCTCGACCGCCATCTCGTTCGAGATCGCTTCTACGGGCGGCTGAGCGACGCCCGGCTTGGGCATGTAGTGGAACGCGCCCGAGAACTCCTCGCAGGTCTGGAAGCGCTGGCTGCGGTCTTTGGCCGTCGCCTTCCAGATGATCTCCATGATCGGAGAAGGGATGGCGGTCGACGCGCGCGGGCGGTCGAACACCTGCGAGTGCAGGACGGCGGGCAGGGCCCCGGTGAACGGTGGCTCACCGTGGAGCAGCTCGTACAGGATCATGCCCAGCGAGTAGATGTCGGCCGTCGCGTCGACAGGCTCGCCCTTCACCTGCTCGGGCGCCATGTAGGCGGGGGTCCCAACCATGCTGCCGGTCGCCGTCAGGCGGTGCTTGTCGTCAATCAGCTTCGAGATCCCGAAGTCGAGGATCTTGGTCTTGCCGCGGTTGGAGATGAGGATGTTGTCGGGCTTGAGGTCCCGGTGCACGATCTGGAAGTCGTGCGCCACGCCGACCGCCGACAGCAGCTGCTGGATGAGGTCGATGGAGACGTCGACGCTGAACCGGCCGTATTCGTCCAGCCAGGACCGCATGGAGCGTCCTTCGACCCATTCCATGACGATGAACAAGACCGGGCCGTCCTCATCGAAGTCGTACACGCGCACGATGCCGGGGTGGTTGAGGCCGGCCACCGTTGCCGCCTCGCGGTGAAATCGCTGCCGGAAGCTCGTATCGCTCGAGTACTGCTCCGCCAGCACCTTGATCGCGACCGGGATCTCGAGCCGAGGGTGGGTCGAGCGATAGACCACGCCCATTGCACCTCGCCCGAGCTCGGCTTCGATCGGATAGCGCCCTAACTGTGTCGTGCTCACCTTTTGGTCTGTGGGCTTGTCAGTATGCCGCACAGGGCGGGCTTCCCCACAAAGTGGGGAAGGCGGCCGCCATCGCGCCGCGACGGCGGCCGGATGGGGAGGTGAAGCCCGATTACGTGAATACCGTCAGCGGCAGGTAGAACGAGACCCCGAAGTTCGGCTGGTCCACGATCTGGCTGATCCGAAGGTCGCCGGCCAGGCTGCACAGGATGTAGGCGTCTTCGCGGCTCAGCCCATGGTCCGCGCTCAGCCAGGCGATCGTGTCCCGGACAGCGTTGCGTGCGTTCTCCATGAGGTCTGGTCCCAGTGCGCAGACGGCGTGGTACCCGGCCGCGTCGCTGCGCGGCTGAAGCGGCGCCGCGGGAGTCACGAAGTGGTAGCTCCAGGGTCGCAAGGCCCCACCCTTGACGACGTTGAACCGGAGCGAGAACGTCATCGGGCATTCGATTCCGGTAACGCAGACCTCGCCGTCTCCCTGCGCCGCGTGGCAGTCACCGGCGGAGAACATGGCGCCCGGCACGTACACCGGGAGGTAGAGCTTCGTCCCCGCCGTCAGGTGGCGGGTGTCGATGTTGCCGGCGCCCTTGGTCGGCGGCAGGACGTCGTGCGGGCCCGGCTCGTCGGTGGCCACGCCCATCGTCCCGCAGAAAGGCACGATCGGGATGTGGATGTCGTGGCGCAGCTCGGCCGAGGTCCGGTCGCCCAGCTCGAAGTAGCGCACGTACGGGTCGGGGTAGTCCGAGGCCAGAAGACCGAGGCCCGGCAGCAGGGCGGCCCAGCCCCAGGCGCCTGGCTTGAGCTCGAGGATCTCCACCTCGAGCGCGTCGCCCGGTTCGGCACCGTGGACGTAGACGGGGCCGCCCAGCGGGTACAGGCGGTTGAAGTCGAGCGCCGCGAGCTTGGAGATGGGGTCGCCGTTGTGGAGCTGCCCGGCGGTGACCTCCTCGGCGTCAATGTGAACGATGTCGCCGGACTCGATCTCCACCGCCGGATGGAGCGAGTTGTCCCACTTGAAATGGTGCGTGTCCCGTGGGATGACGTGCTCGCGCAAGCCTGCCTTGGCCATCACTGCCTCACCACCGGCGCGGCCTTTTCCTCGATTGGCACGGCGCTGGCGCGCAGCACCTTCTTGTCGAACTTGCCGACCGACGTCTTGGGCACCTCATCGATGAACCTGATCTCGTCCGGCAGCCACCATTTCGCAACCTTGTCTTTCAAGAAGTCGATCACCTCCTCCTGAGTGACGTTGCCTTTGAACTCGGGTTTAGGCACCGCGTACGCGACCGGCCTCTCGTCCCACTTCGGATGCGGGACGCCGATCACCGCCGCTTCCATGATCTTGGGATGGGCCATGATCGCGTTCTCGAGCTCAACCGACGAGATCCACTCGCCGCCGGACTTGATCACGTCCTTGGTGCGGTCGACGATCTGGATGTAGCCCTCGGGCGTGATCTTGGCCACGTCGCCGGTGCGGAACCATTCGTCCTCGGTGAGCTTGCCCGGGTCGTAGCCGTTGTGATAGCCGCGCGCGATCCATGGGCCGCGGACCTGGATCTCGCCGAACGCGACGCCATCCCAGGGGAGCTCCTGGCCGGTGGCCGGGTCCGAGATGCGTATCTCGACTCCGGGAGCGATGACTCCCTGGCTCAGGCGCCGGTCGAGCTCGTCCTCGGGTTTGGTGCCCGAGCGCACTCGAGCCACGCTTCCCAGGGGCGAAGTTTCGGTCATCCCCCACGCGTGGAGCATGCGCAGCCCCAAGGCGTCCATCGATTCCATCAGCGAGCGGGGTATCGCCGAGCCCCCGCAGACCACGGTGTGGACCTTGGGCAGCCGCTTGCCTGATTCCTTGAGGTAGGCCGCAGTGTTGATCCAGATGGTCGGCACGCCGGCAAGGACCGTTGCGTCCTCCTGCTCGGCGAGCTCGACGATCGACTTGGCGTCACCCATGAAACGGTCGGGGAACAGGACTTTCGACCCCGCCATACCACACGCATAAGGAAGGCCCCAGCTGTTGGCGTGGAACATCGGGACGATGGGCAGGACGACGTCCCGCTCGGTGATCGCAAGGCTGTCCGACTGCAGAACGCCCATCGTGTGCAGGTACTGAGAACGGTGGGAGTACACGACGCCTTTCGGGTTGCCGGTGGTTCCCGACGTGTAACACATGGCCGCGGCCATCCTCTCGGAGAGCTTCGGCCACGGGTAGCTGCTGCTCTCGGCCGCGAGCAGCGATTCATAATCGAGCATCTCGCCAACGCCCTCCACGCTGTGAGAGGCGGCGGGCGTGTCGGTCACCAGGACCATCTGCTTGATGGATGGGATCTTGCCGGCGAGGGGCTTCAGGAGCGGAATCAGGGCCTGATCGACAAATAAAACCTTGTCTTCCGCGTCATTGATGATGAATTCAAGATGCTGAGGGAACAGGCGGAGGTTGAGCGTATGGAGCACCGCGCCCATGCAGGGCACGGCGTAGTAAAGCTCGAGGTGCCGGTAATTGTTGAAGGCGAGCGTGGCCACTCTGTCGCCCGGCTTGACGCCGAGTCGCTTGAGGGCTCCGGCGAGGCGATTGATTCGGGAGACCATCTCGCCGTTGGTGATGCGATGAAATCCGTCGTCCCGCTTGGTGACGACCTCCTTCTTATAGTGCAGTCGCTCCAGCCTCCAGAGCACGTGCTGAAGACTGAGCTCGTAGTCCTGCATCAAGCCCTCCACGGCCTACACCTCCAGCTCGTTCGTGAAAAGGGGGTTCTAAAAGGTCGATGGTAAGCCCGGCGAGCGTAGCATGCACACCCATGGTTTCTCGGGGTCGAGCCGACCTCCATATGCACACGACGGTCAGCGACGGCTGGCCAACCCCCACGGAGCTCGTTGACCACGCGCGGCACGCCGGGCTCGACGTCATCGCCGTGACCGACCACGATTCGATCGAGGGCGCGCTGCGGGCGGCCGAGCACGCGTCCAGGCGATCGAGGTTCCACGTCATCGTCGGCGAGGAGGTCTCGAGCCGCGACGGTCACATCGTCGGGCTGTTCCTCGAGCGGAGGATCCGGCCCGGGATGTCAGCCGCAGCCACGGTCCACGCGATCCACGACCAGGGCGGCCTGGCCATCGCGGCGCACCCCTTCTGGCGCACCCAGCGTGGCACCAGGACCAGCCCCGTGCACGGCGTCGGCTGGCTCGCAGCCGAGCTTGACTTTGACGCGATCGAGGTCGAGAACGGTACCCCGGGCTTCTATGTTTTCAACCAGCTCGCGCACCGGCTGCAGATCGGCCTCGGCTCGTCAGAGGTCGGCTGCTCCGACGCCCACATCCTCGACGCGGTCGGCCGCGCCTTCACCGAGTTCCCGGGCAAGACGCCGGAGGCGCTGCGCAAGGCCATCGTGGACGGCACGACCGTCGCCCGGCGGAGCCGCTACCGCGCAGTCGGTTTGGTGCGCTACGCGGCCTGGGGTTTGAACCATCAGCGATACGCCGTAGGCTGAGCTTGCGCGGGTGAGGACGCAGGTCCTCCCCCATGGGACCCCCTCCTGGTGGCGTAACAACGATTGGCAGTGGTGTAGGAGTACACGCCTGGGGACGGCCGGGGTGAACCCGGCCCAAGTCCGACGTCGGCTCAAAATGATGATCAGGCCCGCTTAGCTCAATGGATAGAGCGCCTGACTTCGGATCAGGAGGTTGCGAGTTCGAGTCTTGCAGCGGGTACCACCACCCATGCTGAGCCTGTTGACTTGGACGATCGTGTGGCTGTGCCTCGGCACGGCTCTGATCCTGTGGGGCGTCGCCTGGATCGTCAACTTCCATAACTGGGCGGACCGCCTGGCGGCCCGATACCGCTCGTTCTGGGGACCGCTTGCCTTCTGGAGCGGCTCGGCCGCGTACCAGAGGTTCTCGGGGATCTACCTCATAGCCTTCGGGCTGATCACCTGCTACTTCGCGATCAGCTGGTTTGGGCAGCACGTCCACACCGCGGGCTGACACGCGTCCCGCCCGATACGCCGTTCTGCTGCGTGGCGTCAGCCGGGTCCGGCGTAACGGGATCTCGATGCCGAGCTGCGGAGCCGCTGATCGAGGAAGGGACCACGTCACGACCCTGCTGGCGATGGCCAGCCGGCGCACGCCTTCGGTAGAATCAACCGGCTTCAGCTGGGCGGCTGGCGGAACTGGTAGACGCGCACGTTTGAGGGGCGTGTGGGGTAACCCATCCGGGTTCGAGTCCCGGGTCGCCCACCACCATGTTGGATTCGTGCCGATCAACTCTCCAAGGTGGAATGATCGGCCCCACGGCCGTGCGACCGTGATGTCGAATCGACGGTCGAGGTTTCGGCGAGGATCGATTTTGCCGGCGGGTGCGATGCGTTCGGCGGCATTAACGTGACCAAGTAGATGAACCATGTGACTCTTGCCTTCACACTTAGTGCGTGACCGAGGGCAGAGAGCTCGATCCGGCGACGGAGTTCAAGGAGCTCTATGAGAGGGAGTACCGGTCGGTCTACCGGGCCATCCGCGCCGTCGTCCTCGACGCA
>JBAUTF010000006.1:0-7577 GCA_049582065.1 Candidatus Dormiibacterota bacterium
CCCAAGGGAGCGGTGTACCTGCGCCAGACCGAAGTTGAAACACTTCCAGGCCTCTGGGCCCGTATATGGGTGAGATTGTGGCGAGCATTGCGGAGGACAAACTGCTCGAACGTGCGAAGAGTGGCGATTTGGACGCATTTGAGACAATCCTGGCGCCGCTTATCGAGCCAGCCCATCGTCTCGCTTGCGCGCTTCTTCACGATCATCCCGACCTCGCCGATGACGCGGTGCAGGAGGCTTCGGTGCGGGCGTGGCGAAAGCTCGGCCGCGTGAGGACGGGTGGCTCGTTCCGACTCTGGTTCCTTGGGATTGTCGCCAATCAATGCCGCGACCAAAGGCGCAGTCGTTGGTGGCAGGTGATCCCGATGCCAGAGCCACGCGCACGAGCCCCGGAGGCGACAGAGGACACCGCTATGCGTCGCGCTCAATTGCGCGAAGCGTTGATGAAACTTGGGAATCGGGAGCGCGAGGTACTCGTTCTTCGCGTCTACCTGGACTTGCCCTGGAGCGAGGTCGCAACGGTCGCGGGTCTGACAGAAGCGGGCGCTCGAACTCGCTACTACCGTGCCCTAGAACGGTTGCGGCCCTTTTATGGGTCGCGGGAGGTTTTGACGTGAGTGAGGACCGGATCGCAGGAGAGCTGAGGGAGGCCCTGCATGAAGCCTACACGCCGGCCCCGTGGCTCCTGACCAATTCCATGACGGCGGTTCGGCGCCCGAAGCCGCGTCGGGCCTTTACGTGGGTGGCCGGGCTTGTCGCCATCGTGCTCGGGGTGGCAGCGATCGCGGCTTTCGAGTCGATCAGGCTCGCATCGACCCCTCACGCCCACCCTGTCAACCCGGTCGGGACTCAACTGCCAATGCCGATACCGCAGCCGATCGCTCGGACGACAGCGGGCGCTCAGGTTGCCTGGGTGTCGGTGCAATCGCAAGGTCAGAACAACCCCTCGTTGGTGGCTGTCGACCCCAGCGGGCGAGTGGTGGCCAGGCTCGACGAATCGACGGCGGCGGGCGCGGCCGGCATGTATGGCGTCTGGCGCTCCGCCGACGGCTCCGCGATCTTCACCGCCGGCGCAGACCAGATCACGTCCTATTCATCACTCGACGGCAAGGTACTGCGGACCTACTCGCGAAGTTCTGGCGAAATCGCCGGCGACGCTTTCAGTCCCGACGGCCATTGGCTGGCAGTGCTTCTGACCGGATTGCCAAGCTTCTCTGCGCCAACCGAGGCCGATCTAAGGTTGCAATTGATCGATCTTCGATCCGGGTCATCGCAGATCCTGCCGGTTGGCCACGCCCCAAACGCCAGACTGCCGGGAACCAGCTGCTCTGGGGCGAGTTGCGGCGTTTGGGGCATGGTCCTATTCGCTCCTGACTCAGCACAGCTCTACGCCCTCACGGACTGGGGAGGACCGGCGCGCCTGACCGCATTCAGCGTCGTGGGAGGCAGGCTGAGCCAGACAGCCACCGCGGTCGACGGCCAGCAGGGCCGCAGCTTCCCGGCCTGCGCCGCGCCTGCAATGGCCGCGAGCGTGGTCGCCGCGGGCCAGACGCTGGTGGCCTTCTGCCACGGCGATGGGAAAGTGTGGTTCTTCGATCTGCCCACCTTGACGATCTCTCGCGTAATCGATCCTCATCAAGGCAATCCGTTCTGGCTCTCGCCGATCTTCACTCCCGACGGCCAGCTTCTCTATCTGCACCAATGGCCTGGCTTCGGGGACGCGATGCAAGTTGTCGACCTGAGGACCGGCAAGCTGCTCGGTCCCGTGCCCATGCCCACGAACCTCGATCAAGGAGGCCCGCTTGCTTGGCTGATCACCGACGTCTACGCGGGTGGCGTTGCCAGCACGATACCCGTGTCGCCCGACGGCCTTAAGCTGTACTCAGCCACCGACAACGGCGTGATGGTGCTCCGAGTGCCTGATCTGAAGCCGCTGGCCAGGCTGGCGCCTGGTCTTAGCCTCAGCGAAGTCTGGATCTCGGGTGATGGTCGCACGATCTACGCGACTTCGACTGACGGCACTAGTCTCGTGGTCATGAGCGACGATGGGAGTCATCAGAAATCAGTGACACTTCCAGGCCCTGCCAGCGGTTTCGTCGCATCCGAGCACGGGTAACGAATCTGAACGCAGGCTCGCCGATCTCGTAGTGTGGCCCGCCTCGTTTTCGGATTCAATTCCGTCGGGCACCCGGCTGCTCAAGGGAACAACCCCTGGCGCACCTGCCCGCAGGCAGCGGAAAGGATCGCGACCGGCCGTTGCAAAATACTGTTCCCATGATCCAGCCGCCCCAGGCGCCGTACGTCTTCACCCGCGCAGAGCGGCAAATCATCCTGCGACACCGCACCCCTGAACAGGTCCAGCAGTTCCTGCGCAGGCTGCCCTACAACTGGGAGCGGCACGGGGACACTCTCCGATCCTTTCGCCAGGTCGTCCGCCACAAGGCCGCTCACTGTTTGGAGGCGGCGCTCGTCGCTGCCGTGATTCTGGAGCAGCACGGCTATCCGCCGCTTGTGGTCAGCTTCGAGTCCAAAGACGGGGTGGATCATGTGATCTATGTGTTTCGCCACCGAGGTCGGTGGGGCGCGGTGGCCCGGTCCCGGGATGCGGGCCTGCACGGCCGCAAACCGGTGTTCCGCGGCATTCGCGATCTGGTGTGGAGCTACTTCGATCCGTACGTAGACCTCACTGGCCGCATTACCGGCTACCAACTGGTGGATCTGCGCGTCTTGGGCCGGTACGACTGGCGTCTGGCCCAGACAAACGTCTGGAAGGTTGAGAATTTTCTCCTCCAGATTCCGCACCGCAAACTGGGGTCGTCGAATCGCCGCTACCTGCGCTTGCTCGCGCGGTTTCGCGAATACCGCCGCCAACATCCCAGCGGCCCGGTCGTGGAGATCTACCGCGACCGCCAGCACTGGATGTAGCGGCGACAATTCTCCACAGCGGCAAGCTCGAGCGGACGATTCGGGCGTGCCTGGGAGGTCCGGCCCAAGCCCGGTTTAGAATCGACCGAGGACCGCGTCCACGCGGTGTCACGAGGGAGAAAAGAATGAGCAGGGTGCGGGTTCTAGTCGGCACACGCAAAGGGGCATTCATCCTGAGCTCGGATGCCAGCCGGAAGAGATGGGACGTCGCGGGCCCGCACTTCGCGGGTTGGGAGATCTTCCACGTCAACGGCTCGCCGGCGGACCCCGACCGGCTGTATGCGTCGCAATCGAACGCCTGGTTCGGCCAGGTGATGCACAGGTCGGACGACGCCGGGAAGACCTGGGAGACGGTCGGCAACCAGTTCCAGTACGACGGCGCCCCCGGGACCCACACCTGGTACGACGGCTCGCCCCACCCGTGGGAGTTCAAGCGGGTGTGGCACCTCGAACCGTCGCTCACCGATCCCGACACCGTGTACGCAGGGGTCGAGGACGCAGCGCTTTTCAAGTCGACCGACGCCGGCCTGACGTGGAACGAGCTGCCGGGCCTGCGCACGCAGAAGACAGGACCCAGCTGGGCGCCGGGCGCCGGCGGCTTGTGCCTGCACACCCTGGTCATCGATCCCACCAACCCCGATCGCATCTTCGCGGCCATCTCGGCAGCCGGTGTCTTTCGCACCGAAGACGAGGGCAAGTCGTGGAAGCCGGTGAACCACGGCCTGCGCTCCAACCACATCCCCGACCAGGATGCGGAGGTGGGCCACTGCGTCCACCGTATCGCGATGCACCCGTCACGCCCCAATGTGCTGTTCATGCAGAAGCACTGGGACGTGATGAGGACCGACGACGCGGCGGACTCGTGGCACGAGATCAGTGGCAACCTGCCGACCGACTTCGGATTTGTCATCGACGTCCACGCGAACGAGCCGGACACCGTCTACGTGATCCCGATCACCAGCGATTCTCTGCACTACGTCCCCGAAGGCAAGCTGCGGGTGTATCGCAGCCGAACTGGCGGAAACGAATGGGAGGCCCTCACGAAAGGGCTTCCCCAGAAGGACTGCTACGTCAATGTTCTGCGCGACGCGCTGGCGGTGGACCAGCTCGACCCGTGCGGCGTGTACTTCGGCACGAGCGGCGGGCAAGTGTACGCGTCCCCTGACGCCGGCGACTCGTGGGAACCGATCGTGCGGGACCTGCCCGCGGTGCTGTCGGTCCAGGTACAGACGATCCCGTGATCAGAGTTGCTCTGCCGGCCAACCTCCAGGCCCTGGCCGGCACGGGCCGGATGGTTGAGCTCGAGGTGCAGGGCCGGGTGACCCAGCGCTCGGTCCTCGACGCGCTCGAGGCACGGTACCCGGCTCTACGCGGGACGATCAGGGACGCGGTGACCAAGAAGCGCCGGCCGCTGCTGAGGTTCTTCGCGTGCGAGGAGGACCTGTCCGACATCGCGCTGGACACGCCGCTCCCGGACGAGGTCGCGACAGGTGTCGAGCCCCTTCTGATCCTCGGCGCCATCGCTGGAGGCGGCGACGGCCAGGAAGGTCGCGCCTGAGAGGCCGTCGCCGACCACATGAGAGAGGTGCCGGCGGCGGTGCGGCCCACGCTGCAGGCCGCGCGAAGGACGATCAAAGCCATCGCGCCCGCGGCCGTCGAGGTCGCTTACCAGGGCGCGGCGCCACGTTCCAGGACGTTCATGTGGAAGATCGCCCGCTACGCCGTCGACGGCGCGAACGTGGTCGGGATCGGAACATATTCGGGTCACTCGAACCTCTTCTTTTACCGCGGCCGTGAGCTCGACGACGGGAGCGGTCTGCTGAAGGGCGGGGGAAAAGGAGATGCGTTTCATCACCCTGCGCGCGCCCGCCGATGCGGGGCGGCCCGCGGTCAAGCGGATGGTGCGGAAGGCGTTCGCGCTGGGCGGCGGAATGCCGACTGAGGCGGGAGGGCCGAGCGCGAGATGACCGGCGTGTCGAGCACAAGGCCGTCCATATTCGAGTTTGCGGGCGGCCAGG
The DNA here is from genome assembly GCA_049582065.1 of Candidatus Dormiibacterota bacterium. Taxonomy (GTDB): domain Bacteria; phylum Chloroflexota; class Dormibacteria; order Dormibacterales; family Dormibacteraceae; genus DATKSS01. Next base: position 4,944 of record JBAUTF010000006.1, read on the forward strand.
ATGCCTTCCTTGCCCTCGCCGCGGCGCATCACCGGCGGTGCCTCGACGACCCGGAGCTCAACCATCCCTTCTCGCACGGCACGAAACCGGACCACATCGAGAGGCTCGCCGAATACTGGGCCGAGGTGTTCGGAGGTCCTCCTCGTTACTCGCAGTCGCATGGGGGCCAGCCGGTGATGCTCGCCATTCATGCCGGTCAGGGAGCCGGGGAAGACCTGGGGCAGCGGTTCGTGACGTGTTTCGTGAAGGCGGCCGACGACGCGAAGCTGCCGGACGATCCGGCCCTGCGGAAGAGCCTGCGCGCCTATATCGAGTGGGCGGTCGACGAGGTTCTCGCGCTCTCGCCCTCCGGTTCCCAGGTGCCAAGCGGCCGAGCGGTGCCGCGATGGTCCTGGGACGGGCTCGAGGGGCCGTTGCCGACGAGAAGTTGACAGCGATCGTGAAGTAGCGGTTGGGCAGCCCTATTTCGTAATCGCCTCCCATGTGGTGGAGCCCGGTGAACTCGGCGATATGGGCGACCTGCCAGATACGCGCATGACGGTCAAAACCGGCCCGAGGTAACGACCTGCGACGATTTAAAGGATGAGCATCCCCACCGGGATCCCGGTGGCGCCCGCCGCCACCCGCCGGCCTCACGCCCTCGAAGCCCAAGGCGACCGCAGGGTCGATCCCTACTACTGGCTGCGTGACAGGAAGGACCCGGACGTGCGCGCTTATCTCGAAGCGGAGAACGTGTACACCGACTCGGTGACGGCCCCCACGGCGGCCCTCCGTGAGACGCTCTATCGCGAGATCGTCGGCCGAGTGCAGGAGACGGACAGCTCGGCCCCGACCCTTTTCCACGGTTGGTGGACTTACACGCGGACGGTCGAGGGTCTCGATTACGAGATCTACTGCCGCCGCCTTGGCTCGATGGACGCGCCCGAGGAGGTTCTCCTCGACGCCAACGAGCTGGCGAAAGGGCACGACTACTTCGACCTGGGCTACGTCGAGCGAAACCCCGACGAGAATGTCGTCGCCTACGCGGCCGACTTCGACGGATCCGAGCTGCACGTGCTTCGGTTTCGCGACCTCGTTCGCGGCGCCGACCTCGACGACGTGATCAACGGCGTCTATTACGGCTCTGCCTGGTCGGCCGACAGCAAAACGTTCTTCTACGTCACGCCGGACGCTTCGATGCGGCCCTACCAGGTGTGGCGGCACAGGATCGGCACGCGCGCGGAACAGGACGTGCTGGTCGTGCAGGAGGACGACGAACGCTTCGAGGTGACGGTCGAGCTGACCAAGAGCGAGCGTTACATCCTGATCAGCAGCGCAAGCCAGGAGACCAGCGAGTGGCGGGTACTGGCAGCGGGCGACCCTCAAACCGAGCCGGTGGTAATCGAGCCGCGCCGCACGGGGATCGAATATTCGGTCGACCATCAGGAGGACCGGTTTCTCATCCTCACCAACGATGGCGCTCGCAACTTCCGCTTGATGGCCGCCCCGGTGACCTCCCCGAGCCGAGCGTCATGGACCGAGATCATGGCCGAGCGCCCCGGCGTCCGGCTCAACTTCACCGACGTGCACCGGAACCACGTCGTCCTCGGCCAGAGGTCGGACGGCCTTCAGCGTCTCGAGGTTCTCGACTGCCTGAGCGGCGACCTGCACGTCGTCGAGCAGCCCGATGCCACGTATACGGCGTTCCCCGGATCCAGCCCCAGCTATGACAGCCCGGTCATGCGGTTCTTCTACACATCGCTGACCGCGCCCTTCTCCACGGTCGACTACGACATGGGGACGCGGCGCCGGACGATCGTGAAGCAGCAGCCTGTGCGCGGCGGATATGACGTCGCCGACTATGTGACCGAGCGCCTTTGGGCGACGGCGCCCGACGGCGTGCGCGTCCCGATGTCGCTGGTCTATCGGAAAGGATTGCAGCGGGACGGCTCCAACCCCGCGCTGCTCTATGGCTATGGCGCATACGAGATTTCGATCGACCCGATGTTCGACCCCGCGCGATTGAGCCTGCTCGATCGCGGGTTCGTCTTCGCCATCGCTCACATTCGAGGTGGGGGAGAGATGGGCCGCGAGTGGTACGAGGATGGCAAGTACCTCACCAAGCGCAACTCCTTCAGCGACTTCATCGCGTGCGCGGAGAACCTGGTCAAGCAGCGATACACGAATCCACAGCGGCTGGCCATCCGCGGACGCAGCGCCGGCGGCCTGCTCATGGGAGCCGTGTTGAACATGCGCCCGGACCTTTTCGCGTGTGCAGTCGCGCAGGTTCCGTTTGTCGACGTGCTGACCACGATGCTCGACGACAAATTGCCCCTGACCGTCAACGAGTACGAAGAGTGGGGCAACCCGGCCGACCCGGACTACTACCGATACATGAAGAGCTACTCGCCGTACGACAACGTCCACCCGGCCGACTACCCGGCGATGCTAGTAACGGCCGGCTGGACCGATCCGCGGGTCTCCTACTGGGAGCCCGCGAAATGGGTGGCCAAGCTGCGCACGCTGGGCGCCGGCGAGCGGCCGCTGATCCTGAAGACACAGATGACAGGTCACGCGGGGCCGTCAGGCCGCTACGAGTCCTGGCGCGAAGAGGCTTTCGTGATGGCGTTCGTGCTGAGCCGGCTCGAGGCGGCT
>JBAUTF010000007.1:0-6099 GCA_049582065.1 Candidatus Dormiibacterota bacterium
CTATGAGCACGATTGGCGCCGACTGCGAATCCGATTTAGGTGCATTTGATCGGAACCTCGGTTGGACCGGTAGCTCTCTGGTCGGCGCGTGATTGAGCTCGCTCCCAGCAGGTTCTAAGTCTTTGCCCATCCCTTCCGGAGGTTGCGCGCGAACCATGTTAGGAATGGGCTGGAACTCGACCGGCGCATCCCGACGCGAACTGGAAGGTCAGGGTCACCCGGCGCCGGCTGAGAGCCCCCGCGGGGTGACTGCAGCACGCGCCTCGCCTCGGTTCGTTTGAAAACAGTCGTCTGCTTTGCTGTCGCTGCGTTGCTCCTGGGCAGCGAAACTTGGCATCCGGCCACGCCCCCTGCCCCATTGGTCGGCTTCAGCTACAGCCCGCTGACCTCGCAATGGGAGCATCGCGATCCGGCCAGCGACCTTGCCATCCTCCTCGACGCGACCAATCCTGGTCTGGTCCGGCTGCCGGTCTATTGGGATTCCGTCGAGCCAACGCCAAACACCCTTGACTTCTCGTCAGTCGATCAGCTGCTGGCCGTCGTCGAGGAGCACAACTTGACCGCGAAGGTGCCGACTCGGGTCGTCCTGACAATCGGAGCGCGCAACTTCCTCTACCCGGAGCTTCACGAGCCGGAATGGGCGGGACTGCGCCAGCAGCCCAACCTGGGCGAGGTTCAGTCTGGAGCAGCGTACCGAGCCTACTTCGACGGCAGCATCGTCCGTTATCGAAGCTCCCCACTGCTTTATGCGTGGCAGGTCGAGAATGAACCGCTCGATTACGTTGGGAACACCATTACGGGCGACGACCAGATCACGGTCGCACAGCTTTCCTGGGAGATTGCCGAGGTGCACCGCCTCGACCCGAACCATGAGGCTGAAACGACGAGCTTCGATGGTTGGAACGTGGCCGTCGACATGATGCAGCTTTACGCGGCTCCCGTGCTCGCCGGCCTGCGCGTCAGCCCCAGCGGCCACCCGGATGAGGCCCTGAGCGCAGCCGACGCATTGGGCCTCGATCTGTATACCGACGGTCCATCAACGCCGCTCCGGTTCACAAGCACGGATCTTCGCAGCGCGTGGAAGGAGCAAGCGGTGGGTTTCTGGGCCGCGAGGGCGAGCGAAGAAGGCAAGAACCTGTGGGTTGCAGAGATGCAGGCGCAGCCCTGGAGCGGAGTTTCAGGGTTTACCACAGAAGACCTGGTGGCCAGCGCAGTCGACTACCGACAGCAACCCGTGAAGGTCGTGCTTCTGTGGGGCGTCGACACCTGGCTGCAGGATCCCGCGTGGATGGCGGCTGCGGTCCACGCTATCGATATCTTGCGCAGCTAGGGCGCGCCGCACGCTGCAGCGCCGTCTAGGGGTAAGCGCCGCCTAGGGGTAAAGCGCGGCCGGTACGGCGCCGCAGGTCCGGTTCCTCGCCAACGACTCGAGTCAGGCCATCCCTCGCGTTCGCCCGCGGCCCGGTAGATGTCGACCGCTCGCTGCGCGTGGTTGATGGGCCCGCCGATGAGCCCGAGGCCACGTCAAGATCGAAGAACGATGCTCGTTCGGGCATTTGCCGTGGGATGCGAATCCTACGTGTCTACTCCGCGGTTTCATGCCGCACCGGCTTGCGGCGGGATCCCACGGCTGGAGCCTGTCGGCGGGTGTCCGTTACCGCGGCCAACATCACATCCCGGAATCGGGCCTGCTCCTTGGCTGGCAACCGGCGGAACGCATCCGGCGGTTCAAATAGGCGATCGATCAGTTCGGCTCTGACCTGTTTGCCCTTGGGCGTGGCGATCAGCACGTTGACCCGGCGATCCGCAGGATTCGGCTTGCGCACAACCAGGCCGCTCTCCTCGAGGCGGTCCGTCGGGTCCACCACCGTCGACGGATTGCAGTGAAGCCGGGCTGCCAGCTCCTTCTGGGAGATCGGATGCTCGGGGTCGAGCTGGATGAGGGCCCAAGACGACACCGGTGACAAACCCACGGCCGCAGCCGCCTCGCTGACACGTTTCTCCCAGTCCCCTAGAGACTCGACGACCAGCGCCCACAGCTCGTGGGCGCGGGATCGGTAGCGGAGTCCGGGGACGAAGCTCTCGCTCACGAAGAGAAGTCTACGGTCGTACGACCAAGCCGATTACTGTATAAATGAGTGGAATAGGCAACCGGTTGGTGGGTGGACGATGAACATCGCTTTGTGGGTCCTGCAGGTATTGCTCGGCTTCTTCTTCGTCTTCCATGCCTTCGTCATGCTCCGACCGTCGCCAGGCGGGATGAAGTACATCCTAGAAATGCCCGCCGGCCTGCGGCGGTTCGCGGGTATCGCCGAGGGACTGGCGGGCCTGGCGTTGGTCATCCCACCGCTGGTCCGCGTCCTGACCTGGCTGACTCCTCTGGCGGCGGTGGGGCTGGTCCTGCTCATGCTGGGTGCCATCGTCTTTCACATCCGGCGTAGCGAGTACCCGAACGTCGGCTTCAACGCCGTGTTGGGAGTGCTCGCCGCGGTCATCGCCTGGGGCCGCTTCGGCCCCTATCCCTTTTAGCCCGCTATTTGCAAAGGAGTACTCCGATGGGCAAGTGGACGTTCGATCCGTATCACACGCAGGTCGAGTTCTCGGCCAAACATCTTGGGATGATGACCGTACGCGGTCACTTCGCCGAAGTGACCGCCACCGGTGAGATTCACCCTGAGAAACCGGAGCTCTCGACCATCGAGGCCACCATCAATACCGCGAGTATGCGCACTCACAACGCGCAGCGGGACAAGGACCTTCGTTCGTCCAACTTTCTGGAGATCGAGAAGTATCCGACGATGAGCTTCAAAAGCACCAAGATCGAACCGGCCGGCAAGGACCGCTACAGGCTCACCGGCGATCTGACCATCAAGGGCAACACCCGTCCGGTAACCCTCAACGTCGTCAACCTGGGCGAGTTCAATGATCCGAACATGGGTCATCGGATCGGCTATTCGGCCGAGGGCGAGATCAACCGAAAGGACTTCGGCATGACGTTCGAGATGATGCTGGACGGCAAGTTCATCGTCAGTAACGAAATCAAGATCAATATCGAGGGCGAGCTCGTCGAGGTGAAGGACACCGAAAAGGCCGGCACCGCGAGTAGCTGAGCCAGCTGCTAAGCCAGGAAGCGTCGCCCTTAGCACTAAGGTGGACTTGCGCTCCAGAGGTGGTCATCCAGAAGATGGCGGAGGCGGTTCGCGCAAAACATCGACGCACGCGTCCTCTTCGGCAAATGGCGAAAGCAGCTCGCTACATCCTGAGGGCCACGTCCACGATTGGAATGACAACCAGGTCTTCGAGCTCGACCTCCAACCGATACTCAAGGGCCACTTCGCGCCTCGACAATAACCGCCTGACGCAAGTACATCACCGCAACGGTTCTGCGATCGCAAGAAGATAGGCGTATCAATAGGGCCAATGGGTACTGTCACGATCGCCGCCACCTACGGCTGCGGAGGCAGCATCATCGGCCCCGCCGTCGCCAAACGTTTGGGGCTGCCCTTTGTGGGCCGGGCCATTCCCGCTTCATTGGCGGAAGAGATCCACGAACCGCTAGTAGCCGCTCTCGCCGATACTGCCGGCAACACGAGCGCCGTCGGGCGGTTGCTGGACAGAGCCCTCAGCTACAGCGGCCTGTTCGTTGGCGTTCCCATAACGCCCGAAGAGCTTGGCGTGGTGCCCGATGTCGCCCAGGTCGAGCTGGCCATCCGCCGACTCGCCGACGCCGGGGGAGCGGTGGTACTGGGCAGAGGCGCCGTGTTCATCCTGAAGGACCGCCCGGATGTCCTCCATGTTCGCCTGGACGGCGATGCGGAGGCGCGTCGGCGCGCCGCGATGGCGCACTTAGGACTTGACTACGGGAACGCTGCCAGGCAGCAGCAGCGGACGGATCATGCGCGGCGAGCGTACGTCGGCCACTTCTACCCCAGGGCCGGGGCATTGGGGGATCCGCGGCACTACCATCTCGTCCTTGACAGCACGGCGATATCGCTCGACGCGTGCATCGAAATCATCGCGCGCGCGGCCCAGGATCGATTCGCGAAATCAGGAGTCGCCCCGACGGCGCGGGTAGCGACCTGAAGATCCGGCTTGGCCACCAACCCACTGGGTAATTTGCGCCCGGCGATTCGTGAATTGCATGATAATGTAGTACTACACGATGAAGACAAAGACCGATTTCCAGCGCCGGCCGCAATTGGCCCGGGACACCAACGGCTGCCTCTTCGATGAGCGCATGCGAGAGTTCGTGGGCACCGGCGAGGGGACTCGCGCCCTCGAGGCGATTGCAGCCGTGCGTGCCGCGGCGCGGTACCTGCACCTGATGCAGGAGCGCTGGGCTGAAGGCCAGGGCCTGAGTGAAGGTCGGTTGCAGCTGCTTCTAATGCTCAGCCACTTTGGCGACGGAGGCATCAGCCTCGGCCACCTGGCTGCGCTGCAAAACGTCAGCCCGCGCAACATCACAGGCCTGGTCGACAGCCTCGAAAAGGCAGGGCTTGTCGAGCGCATACCGGATCCCGACGACCGGCGCTCCATCCAGGCTCGGCTCACCGCTGCCGGCCGCGCGCGGATCGACTCGATCCGCCAGCCTGCCTTGAAGCTCCAATTCCCGCTCGCAGAGGGTTTCACCGACGACGAGCTCGTTCAGCTCCGGCACCTCGCGCTAAAGCTGCTGGCTAACGCCCAGATGCTCGTGAAGGACTAAGAACATGGCAGCCATCGAAGATCGCCGCCCGGCGGCGACACGGCACGTCGGTACCGAGCCGAGCGCGGGGGCCCCATCGCTGATGTCACTACCCCCCCGGGCAAAGTTGACGATCCTGGGGGCAATTCTGCTGACGATGTTCCTGGCCTCGTTGGACCAGACCGTGGTGGGTACCGCCCTGCCGCGAATCGTCACCGATCTCAACGGCGCGAGCCTTTACGCCTGGGTGGTGAGCGCCTACCTCCTGTCATCGACTGTGACGGTTCCGATCTACGGGAAGTTCTCCGATGTGTTCGGCCGCAAGGTGATGCTGATGATCGGTGTATGCGTCTTCCTTGCCGGTTCCTGGCTCTCCGGCGCCTCCCAGAATATGAACGAGCTGGTGGCGTTCCGGGCCGTGCAAGGCCTCGGCGCCGGGGCTCTGTTCCCGATCGTCATGGCGATCATCGGCGACCTTTACAGTCCCCGCGAACGGGGCCGATTCCAGGGCTTGTTCGGTGCCGTCTTCGCCCTCAGCTTCATCGTCGGGCCGTTCATAGGGGGCTGGATAACAGACCACATCAGCTGGCATTGGGTCTTCTACGTCAACGTGCCGTTTGGAATCGCCTCTCTGGCGGTCCTGGCGATAGTGCTTCCCAGCGCCGGCCGCCGCCAAGCATCCCTCCGCGATCTCGACTACGTGGGGATCGTTTTCTTCACGGCGGGAGTGGTGCCGTTCATGCTTGGGCTCACCAATAAGGGGAACGTGACCAGTTCGGGTCAGCTCGCCAGCTGGACCGACGCCAACGTGGGTGGACTGATTGCGCTCGGCCTGGTGATTCTGGCGGTCTTCCTGTTCGTCGAGTCCAAAGCGAAAGAACCCATCCTCCCGCTGGACTTGTTCAGGCGCCGTGACTACTCGGTCAGCATGGCCGCGGTGTTCGCGTTCGGGGTCGCCATGTTCGCCGCTGTGATCTTCCTGCCGCGCTTCTACCAGACCGTTCGTGGCATCAGCGCCACCGCTTCGGGTTACTACATCTGGCCTCTGCTGGTCGGCCTGATGGGGGGGAGCATCGGAACCGGGCTGTTGATCAGCCGGCTCGGACGCTACAAGTGGCTGATGACAGGCGGCGCGGTGGTAATGCTGGTGGGGGGCTTCTTGATGACGCACCTGACAGCCGGCGTTTCCGACTGGACGCTCTGGCTGTGGATGCTCATCCTTGGTCTTGGCATCGGGCCGGCGATGGCCGGCTACACGGTTGTGGTTCAGAACTCGGTTCCGATGGACCGGCTGGGAGTGGCTACAAGCACGCTGACTTTCCTACGTCAGATCGGAGCCTCGATTGGACTGGCCGCCGCGGGCACCATCTTCTCGTCATCCTTCGCCAACCGGCTGCCGACGAATCTTGCCCAAC
>JBAUTF010000008.1:0-5860 GCA_049582065.1 Candidatus Dormiibacterota bacterium
AGCTGCAGGGAGGGATCCTGGGCCGTGTCGACGACATGTTCACGGTCCGCGGGGTCAACCTGTACCCGTCGCAGGTCGAGGACATCGTGCGCCGGCACCCCAGCGTGGCCGAGTTCGTGATCGAGCATCGCCGCGTCAGGCAGATGGACGAGGTCACGCTGCTGGTCGAGATGGCGGGGGACGACCTCTCGACCGCCCGGCTCGAGGCGGACCTCCGCCAGGCGCTGGGCGTGCGTCTCGGCTGCCGGGTCGTCGAGCGCGGGACGCTGCCCCGCTCGGAACTGAAGTCCACGCGCATCGTCCGGGTCGAAGCCTGAGCCCGGTCCACCCGCGCCTCCCGGCCTGTGACTAGCTCCGAGGAGGTTCCGGCTTCGCAGCACGAGGCTGCGCCCGTTCGTTCGTCTTGACGACTTCGGTCAGGAGGCGCAGCAGCTCGTCCTGCTCACCCTGCTTCAGCCCGCCGACGAGCCTTGCGGTCATGGCATGCGTGCGCGGGATCAGCTGGTGAAGCGCGTGCAGGCCTTTCGGGGTCAGGGAGATCACCTTGCGCCGGCCGTCACGCGCGTCGCGCTCGGACCGGATCAGGCCCCGGGCGCTCAGCCGTGAGACGACGTCCGCCGCCGTCGAGCGATCGAGCGACACACGCTGCCCGAGGGTGACCTGGTCAATTCCCGGCTCGCGATAGAGGGCGTTCAGGGCGGCGAACTGCGGGGAGGTGATCGTGTGCGACACCTCCTGGTCCCACAGGAGGTTCATGACCTGCAGCGCGCGGCGCAGCAGGTGGCCAGGATGGCGCATCAGGTCCTCTGCAGGGGGCGCCACCGTCACGATTGGGCCGGGGTCTCCAGCTTGCGCGATTCCACGCGGTAACCGACCGGCAGCAGGCGCAGTCCAAGGCGCTGCTCGATCGTGCCCCAGAGCCCACGGGGTAAAGCCAGCGCGAACAGAGTGGCGGTCGCTCCGAGACCCACGAGATACCAGGGTCCTCCCTGCGTGAACGTGGTCTGGATCGCGAACAGGAGGATCGCACCCAGGATCGGCCCTTCGAATGTTCCCAGGCCACCGACCAGCACCATGAAGATCATGTATGCCGTCCACTGGACGCTGAATACCGATCCCGGCTCTATGAACAGGGTGTTCGCCACGATCAGCACGCCGGCGGCTCCGCAGCCGAAGCCTGCCAGGACGAACAGGAGCCGTTTGCGGGACGCGACCCTCACGCCCAGCGACCGGGCGGCGTCCTCGTCGTCGCGGATCGCCTGCAGTGACGCGCCCAGCGGCGAGCGCAGCAGGAAGAACAGGGCGGATAGGAACAGCGCGGTGAACCCGAGGGCCAGCCAGAACGTGTAGGCCTGGCGGTAGTTGGGATCGAACTGGTTCATCTGGATGAGCGAAATCCCGGTCCCGGCGCCCAGGTTCTGATCGAGCCTGACGAGGATCGAGATCACCTCCGCGATGACCCACATCCCGATGGCGAACTGGGCGGCGCGAAGCCGCAACGCGAAGAAAGAGATGGGGATGGAGACGGCACCCGCCAGCAGCATCGCGAGCACCATCGCCACGTAGGGCGTGATACCGAGACTGGCGAAAAAGACGGTGGCGTAAGCACCGACTCCGATGAAAGCCTGCTGGCCGATCGACAGCAACCCCCCGTAACCCGCCAGGGCGTTCCACATGGCCGCGAGGAGGACGAGGATCAGCAGGTCGGTCAGCTTCTGCACGACGTCAGGATCGAAGACCAGGGGCACGAAGGCGAGGCCGATGGCCACCGCGACCGTCCCGCCGGTGAACGCTTTTGACGTGCGCGTCCACCGCCTTACGTTCATCTCGCCAGCCTCAGAGCCCGCAAGGTGATCCGCCCGCCCCCGAATCGCACCACGAGGACGGCCAGGAACAGCAGGTGGCCGGCGAGAACGGAGAACTCGGGATTGACCTGCGCACCGAGAGTCTGCGCCAGGCCCAGCGCGATCCCGCCGACCAGGGTGCCCCACAGCGATCCCATCCCGCCGATCACGACCGCCTCGAAGGCGAAGATCAGCTGCGTCGGCCCACTGGCCGGGTCGAACACGGACCGGATGGCGAGGAACAGCCCGCCGAGAGAGGCGATCGCCACCGCAAGCGCCGTGGCGCGCGCGTACACCGACCGGGAGTCGATCCCCACCAGCTCGGCGGCATCCGCATCCTCCGCCGTCGCGCGCATCGCCCAGCCGGCCCGTGTGCGTGACAGGAACAGCTGCAAGAGGCCGAAGACGACCACCGCGACCGCGAGGACGAGCACGCCGAGCGCGGAGACGGTGAGCTCGCTCGTCACGTGCCAGCTGGCAATTGTGAAACCGCCCGCCGCCCCTCCGAGCGAGCGCACGTCAGGCGAGAAGGTGAGCAGCAGAAGGTTCTGGATCACGATCGAGAGCCCGAAGGTCGCCAGGAGCGGAGTCAGGATGCCCGCCTTGAGGCTGCGCTCGAGCACTGTGAGCTGGAGGACGTAGCCGAGCACCAGCATGACCGGCAGGGCGGCGGCGAAAGCGACGAAGGCCGAAACGCCTGTCCGCTCGACGATCACGAACGCGATGTAGGCGCCAAGCACCGCGATGTCGCCGTGCGCGAGGTTGATGATGCGCATGACGCCGAACATGATCGAGAGGCCGCACGCGAGCACGGCGTAAAAGGCTCCGAGGAAGATGCCCTGCACGACCGCGTTGACCAGGATCACGCCGGAGCCCCTCCCGCGGCCGGCCGCCGCAGTCCGAAGTACGCGTCGACCACGCGGTCGCGGTCGAGCGACTCGGCGTCGCCCTGCAGCACCACGCGCCCTTCGAGCATGCAGACCACGCGGCCGGCGACCCGCAGGGCACGCGTGAGGTCCTGTTCGACGAGTAGAACCGTGGAGCCTTCCCTGATGATCTCTGAGAGCGAGCGGTAAACGGCATCGACGACCACCGGCGCGAGGCCGAGCGAGACTTCGTCGAGCAGCAGAATGCGCGGGTTGCTCATCAGCGCACGCCCGATCGCAACAGCCTGCTGCTCGCCACCCGAAAGGTTCGCCGCGGGCATACGGCGCCTCGGCTGAAGGAGCGGGAAAGCCTCCAGCACCGACTGCAGGTTCCACCGGCCGCGCCTGCCGCCGGCCGCCGCGACCCGCAGGTTCTCCTCGACCGTCAGGCCCGGGAACAGCCGCCGCCCTTCCGGCACCAGGGCGAGCCCGAGGGCCACGCGCCGGTGCGCCGGGACGTGCGTGACGTCGACGCCGTCCATGAGGATCCTTCCCGCGTGAGGGCGGTGGGCCCCGGCGATCGCCCTGAGGAGCGTGGTCTTGCCGGCGCCGTTGGCCCCGATGAGGGCCACCGTCTCGCCCTGCTCGACCTGCAGGGAAACTCCGCGCACCGCCTGGAGCAGGCCGTACCGGCAATCAAGCTCCTCGACCTGGAGGATCGTCACGCGCGGCTGCCCAGGTACGCGTCGATCACCGCGGCGTGCGCGACCACGGCCTCCGGGGCGCCGTCGGCGATGACCCGCCCGGCATCCATGCACACCAACCGTGAAACCACCTGCATGAGGACATGGACGATGTGCTCGATCCACAGGATCGCAATGCCGCGGTCTCGCAAGCCGGCGACGGTCTCGACCAGGGCCCCGGATTCGGCGTCGGTCAGCCCGCCGCCGATCTCGTCGAGAAGCAGCACGGCCGGTTCCACCGCAAGCGCCCTCGCCAGCTCCAGTCGTTTGCGCTGCAGCAATCCCAGGTCCGCCGCCCGGCGGTTGGCGAGGTGCGTCAGGGCGCACTGCTCCAGGACGTCCAGGCACAGCCGGTAGGCCTCGGATCCTCGCTTGCGGCCACCGGCGGTCGCACCTACAAGCACGTTCTCGAACACGGTCATACCGACGAATGGCCGAGGCACCTGGTGCGTGCGGGCGACACCGAGCGTGCAGCGATCAGCCGCACCCCTGGCGGTCACATCCCGACCCCGGAACACGACGGTCCCGGTGTCAGGCCGGAGCGAGCCGGACAGGACGTTGAGGAGTGTGGTCTTGCCGGCACCGTTCGGACCGACGATGCCGACCGCCTCTCCCGCCCCCAATGCCAGGTTGACGCCGTCAAGCACGGCGAGAGCGCCGAACCGCTTCCGAACGTCAACCGCGGCGAGGACCGCCGCCTCCATGTCTAGCCCTGGTATGGCTGCAGGGTCGACGCCACCGGAACGTTGCTGTCGGACGAGTTCTCGCAGATCACGAAGTCGATCGGCCACTTGGAGACGTTCTGCTTCCACTGGCCGCCGATGATCGGCGTGCTCACGATGCCGGACACCGCCGGAGTGCCGGGACCGAAGTTCGGATTGTTGGTCCAGTCCAGGTGGCCGACCGGCGTGTCGACGGCGAGGGTCTTCATGGCGTTCGCAACGGCCGTCTTGTCCTTCGGGTTGCCGCTCGCCTTGAGCACGGCGGCGGCAACATCGAACAGCGCCAGGCTCGGGCCCAGCTGCTGGTTCCATTGCTTGCCGCTCGAAGACTCGTAGCCGCTCGCGAGGTCTTTGTTTGCGATGCCGGTCAGCGACGATTTGTACGGCCACGTCGGCGCCCAGTAGACGCCCGAGGCGAGACCGTTGCCAAGGTTTCCGAGCGCTGTGACCTGTGATGGGAAAAGGCCGGTCTTGGCGATCTGCCCGATCTTCACGTGCTTCGTGTACCCCTGCTGGGCCGCCTGCCGCCAGAATGTGGCGAAGTCGGGGGGGATCGGGAAGGTGTTGAAGATCTGGCAGTCCTCCTGGATGAACTTCTGGATCTGGGCCGTGTAGTCGTTGGTCCCGTCCTCGTAGGCGCCGGGGTCGACGATCGTGTAGCCGGCCTGCTTCAGCAACGGGGCGAGCGCGCCTCGGATCGCGTTGCCATCCGCGTCGTTGGGATACATGACGCCAACCTTCTTGTTGGTCGTGACCTGCGGCCACAGATGCGTGTAGGCGCTGAAGAACTGCGCGACGCCGAAGCAGAAGTGGAACGTGTACTTGAACGGCGACGGCTGCCCGACCTTCCCGCCCCGCCCGAGGTACCACGCTTCCCATGGCACGACCGTTGAGATACCTGGAACGCCGGCCGCCTCACACGCGTCGGAAACGGGGTTCACCGACTCGGGGGTCGAGGTCGCGAGCATGAGGTCGACCTTCTGGTTCTGGATCAGGTCCTGCGCCACCTGGGAGCCGACCGAAGGCGTGGATTGCCCGTCACGCGAAACGATCTCGACTGAGTAGTTCGTGCCGCCGATCGAGAGTCCGCCGGCGAAAGCTTTTCGGGCCAGGCTCATGACGTACGAGTCCGGCTCGCCGAAACCGGACGCAGCCCCGGTGATGGGGCTGACGAAGCCGATCTTGATGCTGCCGCTGGGCGTCGAGGAGGTGGACGATGTCAGGCATGCCTCCAGGGCGCCCGGGATCGCGAGCCCTCCGAGGACGAGCCCGGTGCCTTTGAGCATCTCGCGCCGTGTGATCCCGCCGGAAACCTTTCTCTTGCTCACGAACTCCTCCTTAACGGTCAGGCTTGAGGCCCTGGGAAGTCGATGCTCCGTGTACCGACGATCGGAGTTTGAGTCAAGCGATAATGCGCGTCAAGGGTGTCTGACTCCGAGCTGCCGTCCGAGCCGCCCTATCTCTTCCCGGAGTACCGCTCCAGCGTGCTGCGCGCTCCGCGACGTGAGCTGGTGAGGCTCCCCGCCGAGTGGTTCCATCATGCGGCCGGGCCCTCTTTCGGGCGCATCCCAGTGCGGCCCGAGGATGCCGACCTGACCCGGCAGCACCGAGGCGAGCCCTTGGGTGAACGGATCATCGTCACGGGCCGGGTGCTCGACAGCGATGGGCGGCCGGTGCGGCACACG
>JBAUTF010000009.1:0-3907 GCA_049582065.1 Candidatus Dormiibacterota bacterium
TCGATGGCATGACTCCCGATCAGTTGACCTATCGCCTCGACAGCGAAGCGAACTCGATCGCATGGTTGGTGTGGCATCTGAGCAGGATTGCCGACGATCATGTCGCCGATGTCTCGGGCCTTCCTCAAGTCTGGACGTCCGCTGGTTGGGCGCAACGGTGGGGCCTGCCATTTGACCCGGCAGAGACCGGCTACGGACACACCGCCGTGCAGGTCGCTGAGGTTACCGGGGAGGCCGAAATGCTCCGCGGCTACTTCGACGCCGTACATGAGGCGACAATTCGGTTCGTTCGCACTGTGACCGACTCCGACCTCGATCGAATCGTCGATGAGCGGTGGGACCCGCCCGCGACCCTGGGCATACGACTCGTAAGCGTGATCGGCCACAACTTCGAGCAGGCCGCTCAGGCTGCTTATGTCCGCGGCATCCTCGAGCGCAAAGAACACCACTCGGCCAGATGACCATGCGGATGCAATTGCCCTCCTTTTGATCACATACGACGACCTGATCGAAGCGATCATTCCGCGGAACTGGCGGTGGCGGGTTCGCGCACAGAGGCCGGCGCAACGGCCGGCGACAGACAAGGCGCCGGTTCGCTGAACGAAGGCCGAACAAAGGTATGGCGAAAGAGTCACGGTGAACGACGTCACGAGCACCAACGACGCGGCAGCGCGAAGCACCGTGAAACCACGACGCCTGCTGATCGCCGTCCACGACTCGATTGCGGCCCATGCCGCCGTGCCTGTGGCCGCGACTATCGCCAGAGCGCTTGGGGCGAAGGTCGTCGTGGTCACCGTCGTTGAGTCGGCGGCTGGGCCGCTGGACCAGCCTATCCAGGACCGCGACCTCAATGCGGCCAACACCCTACTCGAGGTGCTCCGCGCCGAGGGGCTCAGCGCATCCCTCGACGTGCGAGTTGCCGAAGACGGCGATGTCGCTAAGGCGGTCCTGGCCTCGACCGAGCAGCTGGCGCCGGAACTCTTGGTGTTGGGCTCCCACTCCCAACACGAGGTGGTGGGCCTGGTCGGCGGATCGGTGCTCTACGACGTCATCCGACGCGCCGTTTGTCCGGTTCTGGTGGTGCCAATCCTTGGCGCGCAGTTCCACTCGATGACGATGCTGACCAGGATAGTGCTGGCAGTCCATGTGTCAGACACGTCAGATCATGCGGCGTCCGTGGTGATGCGGCTCGCAGAGCCAGGTGCCGAAGTCTTCGTGCTTCACGTGCACGAAGTCGACCTGCCCGACCAAGAGGGCCTCAGTGAGCGCGTGAACTCGATTGTGCGGATGTTGGAATCGGCCGGACTGCAACCCAGAGCGCTTGAGTCGCACACGCTGCCTCATGCCATACCGGAGACCATCCTCGACATCTCGGCAAGGATGGAAGCCGGCTTGATTGTGCTTGGTAACCCGGGTCGGTCCGAGCTGGGAGGCCTGTTGCACGGCAGCGTGTCCCACAAGCTGCTGCGCAACGCCCACTGCCCGGTCCTCATCGTGCGCTGATTGAACCGCATGTGGTTTGGGGGACTCCCCCGTTTGGTTTCACACGACCGCCTTCGCCCCGCGTACTCGCTAGTTAGTTAGGTAACCCGTTAACGATGTCCGCTCAACTCGCATCATGCTGCCCGAGCGTACTCGCGTTGACCTCCTGGGCGCCGGTGGCACCCGATGCAACCGCATCACCTTGCGGACAGTCAGGTGTGAACACGGGCGTCTACACGAATTACTACACGGGGATATACTTCGGGTATAGATCATTTGAGAGCCTGGCGGTTCTCGTCTAGGGAGGTCGCGATGCCTGATCGCGTGGTGGCAAAACTATTCCGCAATGGCCGCAGCCAAGCGGTCAGGTTGCCCAAAGAATTCCGATTCCGCGGAGAGAAGGTGCAGGTTCGGCGGGTTAACACTGGAGTTTTGCTCAAGCCCGTGCTTGACGCCAAGGAATGGTTCGCCCGGCTAGATAGCGCCGGCCCGAGCGACTTCATGGCAGAAGGGCGCGATCAGCCGATCACACCTTCCCGCAAGATCCTCGATTGACCTACCTGATCGATACCAACGCTTGTATTGCGCTGATCGATGGTCGGCCAGAAGCGGTGCGGCGACGTTTTGCTCGCGTCAGGGCGGGTGACGACGTGGTCGCCACTTCGTCTCTGCTGCTTTTCGAGCTCTGGTACGGAGTTGCTAAGAGCCAGCGCCCTAAGGCGAATGCCGAACGAATTGCGACCTTCCTGTCCGGTCCTCTCGAGGTTCTGGACTTCACCCTAGAAGCCGCCGAGCACGCGGGACGGGTTCGTGCAGCCCTTGAAGGGCTCGGCAAACCAATTGGCGCTTACGAGCTCTTGATCGCCGGCCAGGCGCTCCGTCACAAAGCCACGCTTGTAACAGCGAACTCGTCGGAGTTCGCGAGGGTTCGAGGTCTTCGGCTGCAGGACTGGACTACTTCGGCCCGTTGAGGTACTGAGCTCAGGTCACGGTAATGGGCAGTTGTCGCGAGCCAACGACTTGCCCCTAAGGAGCTCGACGGGCACGAACCCTGACTTTCGACCGTAAGTTCCGGAAGTTAGGACGGAAGTCTTGCGTTGAGTCCTTAGTGGTTTGGGCTTCGCGGAATATGAGCAACGTGGATCCTTGGTTGAGGCTTCGCGCGTCAACGTTTTGCTCTCGAGGAATGCGATCTTTGTCGGCATAGCCATAAGCCTTAAAGCCATGTTGCCCGGCCAATCTAGGCAACTCCGTCGACAACGCAGCCTTGATCGCACCTCCCACACCTGACGCCCCAAAGCCGTGAACGACTAGCAGGGCAGTCTCTCGGTCGCGGCGAGCATTCTTAACCTCGACCTTCAACTGCTCCATCGCCTCAACAACAGTCTGGCCAGAATGGGCGATGTCTACCTTTCGCACGGCATCAGCCACAAAGGATGCATCACGAGCGCCGGAACGCGCGCTTCAGTGGACTTGGACGGTCGTGTCTAAGGTTTGAGTCAAATGGGCTATCTACCCGCCGTCGTTGGACGACCGGGTCTCTCGTCGCCAACTCCCGTCTTTGCGCGACCGGGCCTTCGACCAGAAGAAGCTTTTGGTGTAGTACTTCGTGTTTTTAAGCAGGGCGCTTGTACGGGCGCGAAACAGACTGAGATTTGAGCATCTTGCTCAGGGCTTCAGCGGGTGGGACCCTCCAGAGACCGCCACGGCCGTGCCAGTCGATGATCCAACAGTGCATGACGAAGCCTGAATGGATGTCGCAGCCGATTTCGTTTCGTCTGAGGTCCCATCGTCCGAGTTCGTTGCACCAGATGGTGTGATGGTCGATGCGCAAGTGGTGATGCCAGCCGCGGAGGGCAACGTGCCAGGGATGGTAAGGGCGCCCAACGCGCCAAACAAACCCATGGCTCCGAAAGCACTGACCGCCACTCCGGTGGTAATCCGGTCGAGCTTCCGCAAGGCAACACCCCGGGCCAGGGCCTTCTCATCAAGCGACGTCGCCTGGTCTTGCATGCAGCGAACGATGGCCCTGGTGAATGAATTCGTGCTGTGAGAACCGTGGGACTTTCCTGAGAGATTGCTTCTGGGGCACGCAAATTCATTTGAGCTTGGAATGGTGAATCGACAATCCTGAGGGTTGGCCGGTCCCGGACGGTGGTGCCTTGTGCCGATGATCGTCCGGCCAGCTCGATTGGGACGAAGTACCCGGGAGGCCTCCGGGAAAGGTGAAGTTCCCTTCTGAGTTCGCGATTCAGCTCCCGGGCATCGCATTGAGCCAAACCGCCGTACTCGGCAACCGCGTAGTCGCAGAACGCCCCATCTCGTTCATGCAGCCGAGTACGGTCCGGCTCTCCGTCTTAGCCAACTCGATGGAGCGGGAATCGAGATCGCCGAATCTGTCCAGTGGGAGTCTCGCGGCTTCAAG
>JBAUTF010000010.1:0-18953 GCA_049582065.1 Candidatus Dormiibacterota bacterium
GACATGGGGGGTTCGCCGGCCTCCTGCTCGGATCCGTGAGCCAAGAGTGCGTCCATCACGCTCCGTGTCCCGTGGTCGTCGTGCATCCGGCACAGACATGAGCGCGTGACCGAGAAGTCGCCCACGAGCCGTCGGGGCATGCGGCCCGCGTCTGAGTGGGGTCCGGCGTCACGGACGCTGCGACAGCGAGACCCTTCCCGTTTGACCGAGCGCTTCCGCGACCCTCTGGCTGTCGCTGAGGCACGCTGGGAGAACGAGGGCGGCGCCGAGGAAGGCGAAAAACTCCGCGATCTGGGCAGCAGACTGGCGCTCGATCCGGAGCCGCCGCTTCGGCTCGACCTCACCGCCTGGGCCCTGCGCCGGCGGCCGAGAAACACGGTGGATCGCTGGGACGGGACGTCGTACCGGCGCGCTCTCGCGCTCGCCGAAGGGCCCGTCGCGTTCTCGGTGACCCAGGCGGGTCGATCTGATGCACCCGCGCTCACCGTCGTGCTGTACGAACGCGGCGGAACGCACGTCGAGGAGGGCGTGCGCGACAGCATCGAGCGCCTGCTCGGGCTTCGTGCCGACCTGTCCGGCTTCTATCGCATGGCTCGTTCCGACGATGTGCTCGGCCCCCTCGCTGCGCGGTTCAGGGGCGTGAAGCCGCCGCGCTTTCCCACTGTGTACGAGAGCTTGCTCAATGCGGTTGCCGTTCAGCAGCTGTCGCTCGAGTCCGGGTTGAGCCTGCTCAACCGTCTGGCCGCAACGCACGGGAAGGCGGTCAGGGTGGAGGGGGCGTTGCTGCATGCGTTTCCCCGCCCGCACGACCTCGCCAACCTCGAGCCGGCGGCGCTACGGGCGCTCGGCTTCAGCCTCCGCAAAGCAGCGACCATCATCGAGCTTTCCCGAGCAGTGGTCGAGGGACGCGTCGACCTGGAGCTCCTCGAAACCCTCAGTGACAGCGAGGCTGTGTCACGGCTGATGACCCTGCACGGGATCGGACGGTGGAGCGCCGAATACGTGCTCTTGCGTGGACTCGGGCGCTTGCACGTCTTCCCCGGAGACGACGTCGGGGCGCGGAACAACCTGGCCCGCTGGCTCGGCCTCACGCCGCCGCTGGACTATGACGCGGTTGCGCGCGCCGTGTCCAGCTGGCAGCCGTACGCCGGGATGGTCTACTTCCATCTGCTGCTGGACCGTTTGGAAGCAGCCGGAGAACTGCAAGGCGGCGCCGCCCCGAAGTAGATGCCTGGTAGCGGAACTCGCCCCGGAGATGGGGACGGCCACTAACTGTGGCCATCAGCCACCTGGTTGGTCAGCAGCACGTCGGAATGCCACGCTCCATCGAGACCGTCAATCCGTTGAAATCCAAGTTGGGTGGCGTACGCCGCGGCACGGATACGATCACGACTGGTGGTCCCGGTTTCAACGCTCCACCACGCTCGCTCCACAAAGTCGATGCATGCGTCGCGGGTTCCTTCGAATTCGACCGTACGACCGATACGGACCACGCGGTACCTCGTCGCACCCTGCTCCGACAGCGCGCCCTCGCTCCGATCGATGAATGCGCGTGCCAGTTCACCTGGCCTTGGCTCAAAGACGTGGAAACTCTCTGGCACGCCTCGATCTCCTCGGTTCGTCGACGGAAGCAGTGGTGCCGGCTGGCGGAGAGCCACCTGCCATCTCGGTAAGTACGTCCACGCGTCCCGCAATCCGTTGCACGCATGGTCCGCCGAGCGTCTGGCTCTTGACGATACGCCCGGGTCGGCATCGGTTCCTGTTGGTGGCTAAGCGGATGCCATCCGCTCGCGGCTGGCGCGGGGAAGAGGCACTATGTCAGGCATCTGCCTGGACGCCGTGGACGAGGGCGTCGAGGTCCAGTGAGCGTATTGCGTCGATCGCCATCTCCCAGCGGCCCTCCTCGCACAGCCCGCCAAGTCCGCCACGCTCGTATCCATCGAGTGCGGCACGTATACAGGCATCGCGGACTGTCTGTGCGAGGCGGTGGGTCTCGTCTGCCGGCGCATTCGGTGCCGCGTGCCCCTGTGTCACGTTTCGATTATCCGCACCCGCGAGCGGTGACGTGCACGGCGAGAGTCTGCGTGACAGAGCCACCGCTCACGGAAGCGACAACGCGCGCACGATCGTTCCGGCGGGAAACACGCTCTGGCCAGCGGAGAGCATCGCCAGCGCGTCGCGCACGCTCCACGCGCCACCCGTAAGCTCTCGTCTGGCGCGGATCCGCTTTCCGACGAGCGGTCGCGAACACGAGGAGACGGTGGACCCCGAGAGTGACGCCGTGACCACCTTGGGCCGTGTTGTGCGGGCTGTCCCGCCAGCCTCGGGTGCCGTCGTGATGGGTACGGGGATCGTCTCCATCGATCTCCTCAACAGCGGTCACAGCGCCCTGTCGGTGGCACCACTCGTGGTCGCGGCGTGCGCCTGGATACTCCTCGGCGTGCTGCTCGGCAGCCGCTTTCGGTTCGACCGTGCACGCTTCGAGCGCGAGGCCACCTCGCCCGCCGCGCTCACCGGCGTCGCCGGGACCGCGGTCCTCGGCACCCGGCTGTCCCTCCTGGGATGGCAATGGGCGGGATCAGCCTGCTGATCATCGCCGCGGTGCTCTGGGGGAGCTTGCTCCGGAGCGTCCTCCGCAACTGGATGACACCGACCGTGGGCGCGTCCTTCGTGCTCGTCGTCTCGACCGAATCGCTCGCAGTGCTCGCCGCCACGCTCGGAATGTCGGAGCACGCCGCATGGCTGATCGTCGTTGCGCTCGTCCCGCTGACGTCCTGGATCCGGTGACAGGACGCTCGCCTGCGCGAGAATCCCAAGACGTAACGATCTCCTCGTCGCCCTATGATGCTCGTCGTCGACTGTTCTGGGCCGCGCCGCGAGCCCTGGCACCAGGATGGTCTACAACGCCGAGGTGGGCGGCGAACTGGAAGGAGGCGGGTGCACTCTGTTACGTCGGGCGGCATGATCGCGGACGAACGTGAGCAGGTGAACATGCTTGGCCGTGTCGTGCTCCATGAGCTCGACGAGGAGTGTCCACAGGGTTGTATTACGAAACGGGCGCATCTCCCGACGCAGAGCACGCAGCTGCTTTTGATCCTCCCGTTCGGCGGCAAGGAACCGGATGGTCACCTCCTCGAGGGCCTGGGACGGTGGCCCGGAGGGCAGGTCAGGAGCCGCATCAGGGGAGGGCTCCCACTGGTTGCCTATGGCAGCAATCATCTCGTGGAAGAGCCGGTGATGCCGCTCCTCATCCTCGATGATTAGACGGATCAGATACCGCGTCGCGTCGGGGGTACTCGGCGCCTCCGCCAGTTCCCGGTAGCTCGCAAGAAGCTCAGCCTCCGAGGAAACGTGCTCCCTGAGATGACGGTACAGCCCCTCTTCGCGGGGGCTCAGGGCAAACGGTAGCGTCGCGGGCAACTCTGTCGGTGTCACAGTTCTCCTTTTCGAAGCGGGCTCGATGTCTTCGCGGTAGCCGGTGATGTCAATTCGCACATAGAAGCTCGACCGACGATAATCGTGACCGTCAACCTTTGTAGCGCGGCCCCTTTGCCACGGGGCCGGCAAGCGACAGTGCGAATACCGCCAGAGTGGCGAGGAGCGCGAGGGGGGCTGTGAAGCCGCCGGAGACGCTGCGGAGAAGGCTCACCGCGAATGGCCCGGTCGCGCCGAGCAGGTATCCGTAGAAGAGCATCGACGCAGTCAGGCTGCGAGCCTCGTCAACGCTGGACGTGATCGCCAGTGGCACGGTGAGGGTAAGCGGAAAGATGCCGCCTGCGCCGACACCAAGAACGATGATCCACAGCCACGGAAAGGACATTGGCGTGAAAGCGATGAGGAGTACGCCTGCAGCGGAAACGGCTGCGGTCACTCGCAGCCCATCGGTAAGCCGACCGGTGCGTTGCACGAGCAGCGAAGCAGTGACCGCGCCTACCATCTGCATCAGGGTGAAGAACGACAGGAGGAGCCCGGCTTGGACCTTCGACCAGCCTCGCTCCTCGTACAGCGGTGCCAGCCAAGCAAGGATCCCGTAATACACCACCGACTGGAGACCGAACAGCAATGCGGCCATCCATGCGTGGCGCGACGGTCGCGGTAGGGACACCCTGATGGCACGCGACTGGCGTGGCGCTCGCACTGCGACCACAAGCCACATCACGAGAGCCACGACGGCCAGGCCGGCCCAGATGGCCAGCGCACCCCGCCACGTAGAGGAGAGGTCCTGAGCGAGCCGCGGCGTCCCGAATGCGGCGAGTCCGGCGCCGGCGTTGATGCCTACGGCGTAGATGCCCGTCATGAGCGCGCCGTGGGCAGGGAAATACCGTCGAACCACCGCCGGAAGCATCGTGTTGCCCGCAGCGATGCCACAACCCAAGAGTGCCGCGCTTGCCACTAGCGTCACCGACGATGTCGTCCAGAACCGCGCGCCTGTCGCGATGCATACGACCGCAATCGCCGCAACGACGGTCCGTTCGATGCCGAACCTCGCCGCAAGGCGCGCACTAAACGGCGACGCAACCCCCATCATCACCACGGGCACCGTGGTCAGTAGTGAACCGTATACCAGCGTCACGCCGAGGTCGTGCACGATTTGCGGCAGGACCGGACCGACCGACGCGATGCCCATGCGAAGGTTGAGTGCCAAGACGAAGATCGCGAGACCGAGGAGAGCGGCCGCCAGCGGAGACCGCTCTGCCGCGGCAGCGGGTGCCTCCTCAACCGGACCGGGTAGTGAGTTACCGAGACTGGTCACGGCTCGCGCCGGGTGAACCCCTCGCGCTGCCGGCGTAACACCATTCCAGCAACGGCCCCGGTGTCTTCGCCTTCACGAACCACCTCGGTTCCGTCGACGAAGACGTGGTGCACACCGGCACAGAATCGGTGCGGCTGTTTGTACGTCGCGCGATCCACAACCGTGGCCGGATCGAACACCACCAGGTCGGCTCTGGCACCCGTGCGCACGAGTCCGCGGTCAAACATCCCCAGTCGCGACGCTGGCAGGGATGTCATCTTGCGAACCGCCTCCTCGATGGGAATCACGCTCTGGTCGCGGGAGTAGTGACCCAGCACACGCGCGAAGGTGCCGTAGCTGCGAGGATGCGGAGTACCTCCGGCCTCGGGGCTCAGCGTCCAACCATCACTGGCGACGGCGACTGACGGATTGCGCAATACCCTACGGATGTCGTCCTCGCCGATTGCGGCAATCACAACCTCGATGCCTCCTCCCTCGTCGCGAAGGAGGTCCAGGAAGAGATCGACCGGTTCGCAACCCTCGTCAAGCGCCAGATCAGCGAGGTTGCGACCCGCGAACCCGTCTCGCCCACCACCATGGATGGAGGCGATGGTCACCGTCTCCGGTTCGAAGTCGCGCTTCGGGCGATTGTCTCTTGGGCCCTCGAGCATCTCTGTCCGCGCCGCCGCTCGGATCCGATCATCGTGCAGCCGGTCGCGCATCGCGGCCACGCCGCCCTCGAGCATCCATGTTGGCAGCAGCGCGGTGAGCGTTGTCGAGGTGGCGTCGTACGGATACTGGTCGAGCAGCACATCCATGCCGGCGGTCTGGGCCTCGGCTACGCGGGCGAGGGAGCGCTCCGTGAGGCCCCAGTTTCGTCGCCCCAACACCTTGTGGTGGCTGAGTTGGAGTCCAGCACCCGACGACGATGCGATCGTGAGCGCTTCCTCAACCGCTGTGAGCAACGCCGGGCCTTCGTTGCGCATGTGAGTCGCGTAGAAACCGCCGCGCTCGGCGGCAACGGTCGCCAGGGCGACAAGCTCCGAAGTCTCCGCATAGCTCCCCGGCGAATAGATCAGACCGGACGACAACCCGGCGCAACCCTGTCCCATTGCGACGGCAACAAGTCGTCGCATGGCGTCAAGCTCTCCATCGGTCGGAGATCGGCGCTCGAAGCCCATCGCTGCGATGCGAATCGACGTGTGGCCCACAAGCATGACCACGTTGACTGAAAGAGGTAGCGAGTCAAGCATGTCGGCATAGCCGTTGGCGTCACGCCAGTTCCATTCCAGCGAGCTTCCGAGGTGGGCTGTGGAGTCGCGCAGGAGGCCGGCTCGGCCAGAATCGACCGGGTATGGGGTGCTGCCGCAGTTGCCGGTCACAATGGTTGTGACGCCTTGACGCACCATGGAATCCGCGCGTGGGTATCGTGGAAGCGTGAAGTCGCAATGAGTGTGCAGGTCGATGAATCCCGGTGCGATGACCAGGCCTGTGACATCGACGCTGACGGCTCCCGGCAGCGTGTCAAGACCCAGGCCTACGCCGGTCACAACGCCATCACGGACAGCCACGTCGGCGACCCGTTTGGGCGCGCCACTCCCGTCGATGACCTCGCCGCCGCGAAGAAGCAGCGAGCCGCCGCGCTCCGGAGCCACCCCGACCCTGTCAGCTGGTGACGTCGGTAACAGACGTCGCCGCCGCACGAGAGGCGGTCATTCGCATTCCCCATTCGATGTGGCGCTGAAACTGCACGATCATGATCGGGTGCAGGCCGCGTTCCTGCATCCCCGCGTAGTCATGTCTTGCGATGAGTTGCTTCGCCTCGTCGTCCACCTCCGGGTACCGGCCGAGCACGGCGTCAGGGTGGTCGAGGAACTCGACGAAGAGATCCTCATCCTCTTGCATGTCGTGCAGGAGCCGGTGAACGTAGAAGTCACCAACCTGCGGACGCGGGTACATCAGGTTTCCGTCTGCCATGTCCTGTCCTCGCTAGAATTCGATAACGGCATAGCCGCAGTGACCGGAGTCCCAGTAGGAGTGGCGTTCCGCCTGCACCCGCTCGCCTCTGGAGCCGAGCGCGATTGCCCAGGTGCGGAGTTCCACCATGCCGATATCGTCGAGCTCAGCGGCCGACATCGACACGAGCTTCTCAACATCGCCCGCTTCGAGCCAGCCGAGAACGCGATGGTCAGCGTCGACATCTGGCTTGGTGAACCGATCCGTCCCCGGGAAGTGCGACATCCCTCCTGTCGACACGACGCCGACGCGTGTGCCCGTGGCTTCCGCCCATGACGCGATCGCCCGGCCGAGGTCATAGCAGCGCCGGATGGACGGTTGAGGAGGCACATACGCGTTGACGATGATCGGAATCACCGGTGCTTCCAGCCCCTCTTCCAACATGAAGTTGAGCGGCACCATGAAGGAGTGATCGAGAACCTCATTCTGGCTGAACGCGGGGTCGAATCCCCTGTCGAGCAATCCGTCAATCAGGCTGTTGGCCAAGGTGGGGTTGCCATTCAGCTCGATCCGGCGGCGGTTGAACTGCGTCACAACCGGACTTCCGGTGAAGATGGTGAATTGCGGCACAAGGTTCAGGAAATGGTTGTGAAGATGGTCCAGCGCGACGATGATGAGCGCGTCGACGTGTTGCTCTCTGGCACTCCGAGCCACCGCCCGGTAGCCGGCGTGCATTCGGGCCAACTCGGCTGGGTCTTCCTCCTTGGGCTGGGTGAAGATCTGGGGGGCGTGCGACACGCAGAAGCCAAAGGCGACCCCGCCTTTCGTCCCTGCGTCAGTCGAGCGCGCACCGTCGGTTGCGAGCGTCGTCATGAGGGTTCTCCCGGTAAGGTGGATGCGACAGGGACTGAGTCACGCGTGGCTATTGCTCTGGAAATGAAGGCATACTGGGCGTCACCGGCGGTGAGCGGCGCGCGGCCGCCTGCCAAGCCACGCGGCCAGTGCACTTGCACGCCGGCCATACGGGCGGCGTCGTGGTCGAGGCCGCCGGGTGGCGAGGCGATATCCACGACGATGCGATCGCGCAGCCGCGCAAAGGCTTCCTGCGGAATCGCACTGGTCGATGGAACAGTGTTGATGATGATGTCGGCACCTGCCATCGCATCGACGCGGTCGTCGTATGCGACAGGCGTCGCGCCGCACTGACGGGCACGCTCGAGCCAGCGCGGATGCCGGGCTGCGACCTGGGGCGTGCAATGGGCAGCCACGAGATAGTCGACGATGACGGCGCCGGTGACGCCGTACCCGACAATGAGGAAGCGGTGCTCGCGGAGAATGCGCCGCGTCAGTTCGATGAGCAGTCGCATGACCCCCTCGGCGACGCCTGTTGCCAAACGCGTGGGAAGGCCAGGGTCGTCCTTGAGCTGGAAGATCTGGATGCCCATTCGGCTGGCGATCTCATCGAGTTTGGGCGTCGAACGACCCATGACGACCCCTCCTTCGCGTGCCGCCGACTGCTCGAGCAGCGCACCGTCAAGCAAGATGGGTTCCGGAGCGTCGGGTGCATAGATCAGGTCGCCGTTGAGCCCCGGCGAAGGGAAGATGAGCCACTCGGCACCCTGCACGGCCTCGCCGACGGTTCTCGCTACCCGCACCCCGTTGGGTGCGGTGATCGCCTGTCCGTAGCACACCGCTTCGTGACCATCACTCGCGAGTCGCTCGGCGACATGCACCTCGCGGCCGTCGCCGCCCAGCACGGCGACGCGGTACTGTCTCATGGACGGACCTCCAAACGAACTGAGGACGCTCCGATAGCCGAGTCACATTCGGCCAAGGCATCGCGCAGACAATCGATCTCGTCGACTGGGCACGGCGAATACGGCGCGCGGACGGCGAGCGACCCCGCATACCCTCGGATCTGCATTGCCGCCTTCACGCCAGCGGGCTGTCCGACTCGCGCAAGCACTCGCCGATAGGGCGCGACTGCGCGGTGGAGGCGCTGCATCTCCGTCATGTCGTTCCGCCTCGCGGCATCAACCAGACCGAGCATTACGTCAGGGAACACCCACGCGTTGGTGGAGGTCAGCCCATCGACGGGAGCTGCAAGCGTCAACGCGGCGCTGAGGTCTGAGGCGATGTAGACCTTCGCACCGCGGCCGGTAGCACGAACAGCCTCGATGCTGCCGAGGAGTCGGACAATGTCGCGCGTGCCCTGCTTGACGGCGACGTACCCGTCCATAGCCATCACTTCAGCGATGACGCGAGGCTCGAGGTCGTGACCAAACACGGGATTGTTGTAGACGACGAGCTGCCGCCCGACGGCTCCTGCGAGGTACGCGAAGTGCCGTATGACGTCGCTCTCGGTAGTCTCGCAGGCGAGCGGCGGCGCCACCATCGCGTAGTCGGCGCCAGCTTCAAGCATCTTCAGGGCGAGACTCGCCGTCGCTTCGGCCGACAGCGACGCTGCGCAGGCCATGATCGAGGTGCACGCGCCGGTTGATCGAACCTGCTGGAGGATCGTCAGCCTCTCTGCGTCGGTCAATGAGTGGAATTCTCCGTAGGAGCCCGTCAGCAGAACGTTGGTGATCCCGGATGACGCCAATCGCTCGATATTTGCCCCCATCGCATGGGAGTCAACAGTGTTCCCATCCGCTGTGAACTGCGTGGGCGCGATTGCATAGAGCGTCAAGGAGTCCGGTTGGACGCTCACGTTCACCACCTAGGTCCGGGCATGCGCGGTGTGAGGCGGCCGGCGATGGGCGGCGGCCGACGCTCCAAGATACAGCCGGCCGACTTCGGGGTTGTCGAGGAGGTTGGCGGCGCGATCCTCGATACGAACGGTGCCGAGTTCGAGCACGGCCGCGTGATCGGACACCCGGAGCGCAGAGCGAGCATTCTGCTCGACGAGTAACACCGTGATGCCGTCGCGGCTCATGGCAGTGAGCGTTTCGAACACGAGGGCGCGACTCTTCGGGTCCAACCCAAGCGACGGTTCATCTGCAAGCACCACCTTCGGTTCGAGCATCAAAGCACGCGCGAACTCGATGATCCGCTGCTGACCGCCGGACAGCGACCCGGCATGGGCGTGATGGAACTGCCGGATGCTGGGGAACCTCTCCTCCAGCGCCAACGCCCGGCGACGAACCACGCCACCGTCTCGAAGAATGTAGCCGCCCATGAGAAGGTTCTCCCAGACCGTCAGCGTGGGAAACAGGCTGCGGTCCTGCGGCACATGCACGACACCTGCCTCGAGTATCTGGCGGGGTGATAGCCCCTGGAGCGGCATCTCGTCGAGGAGGATCTCGCCGGATTGCACCGCGATGAGTCCGCTGATCGCGCGAAGCAGGGTCGACTTGCCGGCACCATTCGGACCGATGAGGCAGGTCATTTGGCGGCGTGGGACGCGCAAGGTGGCACCGCGCAACACCGTGCCGTACCCATACCCGGACACGACCTGGCGGATGTCGAGGCAGGTGTCCACGACTAGTCTCCCAAGTACGCGTCGAGGACAAGCTGATTCTGCTGCACCTCGTCGGGCGCGCCGGCGAAGAGCTGCTTGCCGTGGTCGAGCACGACGATGGGATCACACAGGCTCATGACGAATTCCATGTTGTGCTCGACAACAAGAAAGGTCAGTCCTTCGGCATGGAACTGGCGTATGCGCTCGGTCATGAGGTCAACCATCACGTGGTTTACGCCGGCGGTCGGCTCGTCCAGGAGCACCAGCCGCGGCTGGCCCATGAGCACAGTCGCGAACTCCAGCAACTTCTGCTGACCGTATGAGAGCTCGCCCGCCTTGGCCTCGGCGAGTCGGGTCAGCCTGAACTCCTCGAGCAGCGTCATCGCGTAATCCACTGTGGCCCGGTTGGCTTTCGACATCCCCCACACCGCCAGGCCTCGCTTGGGGGCCGCGACGAGAAGATTGTCGAGAACATCAATCTCCGGCAGAACACGCGCGCGCTGAAAGGTGCGGCTCATGCCTCGCCGGTACATCGCCGTGGGGTCGGGTCGTCCGATGCGCTTCCCGTCGAAACGGATCGAGCCGGCATCGCTCGTCATATAGCCACTGAGCATGTTGAGCACGGTGGTCTTGCCCGAACCATTGGGTCCGATCAGGCCGGTAATGGTTCCCGTTCCCACGATGAACGAGCAGCCGTCAACCGCAACGATGCCGCCGAAGCGCTTGGTCAGTCCCTCGATCTCCAGGAGCGGCGCGTCCATGGTCAACCCACCCCGGCGGGGCTCGAGGCCTCGAACGGCGATTCCAACTCAGCGGTCGCCAGGTCCTCGACAAACTGGGTGCGGCGGCGACTGCGACGGAGCGCCCGGTCGGCGATCGTCGTTACCACGCCCCGTGGTAGGAACAGCATCACCACCACAAAGACCGCGGCGTACGCAATGAGGTAGAGCTGGCTGGCGCCCAGCGAGTATGCGAAGTATTGCTGAGCGGGCGTGAGGATAAGCGCGCCGACGAAGGGTCCCCAGAGCGTGCCAATTCCGCCGAGGTAGGCGACGAGAATGATGCCCATGGCCAGGAACTCCCCGTCGAAGGCAAACTGCGGATACACCGTCGTGAGGTAGTACGCCCACACCGCCCCTGCCATCGCCGAGAAAGCGGCGCAGCCCGCGAACGCCGCGAATTTGGGCACCGACGTGGCCACGCCGAGGCCACGCGCTTTGTCCTCGTCCTCGCGGACAGCGAACATCATGAGACCCAGACGGCTCCGCCTGACGTAGGCGCAAGCCAGCAGCGTCACCGCGAAGACGGCAAGCATCGCCCAGTAGAAGTACTGCTCGTACGTCCCCGGCGGGAATGGCGCGGAGGGAACCTGGAGGCCAGGTGCTCCACCGGTCACGTCGGTGAGGTTCAAGGCCATGTACTGCAAGATGATCACCAATGAGATCGTCACGATGATGAAGGGGAGGCCGCGCGTTCTGAACGCAATGAAGCCAAATGGCAGGCTGATGATCGCCACCGCAATACCTATGACCGGCACAAGCGCGAAGGGAAGCAGCCCGTTGCCGACGCCGATGTGTTGGAAGGTAAGCGCCAGCCCGTAGGCACCGAGCCCAAAGAAGGCGACGCTGCCGAGCGACACGTAGCCGGTGTACCCCCCGATCAGGTTCCATGCCGAGCCGAGCGCGGCATACATCAGGGTGAAGATGCCGATATTGACGATCCAACTCTCCGCACCGGTGAACGGGAAGAGGGCAAGCACCAGCATCACCATCAGCCCGACGAGCAGTCCGCGGTGCGCCAGCGCCTGACGCCTCACAAAGCGCCCCTCGAGCGCACACCGAAGAGCCCCTGGGGACGCGCGATGAGAACGACAACAAGCAGAACATAGAACGGTACCGAGGACCAGGCTGGCGACAACTCGGCTTGGACCAGGGACTCCGAGAGGGCCAGGATCACCGCGCCGGCGATGGCGCCCGCATTGCTGCCAAGGCCGCCAATGACGCAGATCGCCAGCAACCGTCCGATCAGATCGTAGTGGCTCGCGGGGTCGAAGCTGGTGACCAACCCGAACATCGCCCCAGCTGCACCGGCGGTTGCCGCTCCGATGCCGAACGCGAGCGCCGCCGTCCGATCAGTGTTGACGCCGAGCAGCTTCGCAGCCGACTCGCGTTGCGAAACCGCACGTACCGCTCGACCGAACTTCGTTCGGGCGAGAAACACATACATCGCGACCAGAATGAGCACCGAAAGCCCGAAGGCGACGACGCGTACCACGGGAATCTCGTAGCCGGCGATCGTCCACGCGCTGTTCTGATAGCTGGTCAGAATGCCTCGGTAGTCGGTGCCGAAAATGAGGCTGAGAATGCCCTCGAGGCCGATCGCCATCGACCAGGTCATGAGCAACGACAACCGATGCGCGTCGTGGCGAATCGGCTTGAGCAGGAACGTTTGGAGCGTAACCCCCACAGCGAAGAGCACCGGCGTCGAGATGAGGATCGAGAGGAAGGGGTCGATGTGGAGATAGTTGAACATCGCGAACGCGATGTACGCGCCGCATACCACGAACACTCCTTGGGCCATGTTGATGATCCGCATCGTGCCGAAGGTCAGCGTCAAGCCGCTGGTCATCAGCGCGTACAGCCCGCCCGTCAGGACGCCGAGAATGATCGCTTGGATGAGGAGATGCACCCGGAAGTCTCCGAACCGCGACTATGGCCAGGCTGGCTTGGGGATGACCGGCGCGTGTTCGGCGATGCTCGGCGGGTAGACGATGGTGAGGGTGCCGCCGATCCACTCCTCCAGGAACTGACTGCCCTTCGGGGCGCCGTACTGGTCGACACTCACCACGCCGACGACGGTCTGGTAGCTCCCTTGGTGCAGCGTGGAGATGATCGTCTGGTTGTCGATCTTGCCGGTCTTGGCTGCAACCGCCTCAATGAGCTGTCCTACCGCGTAGGTCTGAGCCGACGTCGAATCGATGTCGGCCGGGGTGCCGCCGTACTTGGCGATGTACGCCTGGACGAAGGCGCTATTGCCGGGGATCGGTGCGGTCGGCGTCCACACGTCGGAGGTGAAGATACCCTGGGTATTCTGCGCGCCAACGTTCTTCGGGAAGTCGACGGGATTCTCCGGACCGTTCGTCATGAAGAGGAATTTCGGGTTGAACTTCTGCTGAATCATGGCCTGCACCTGCGCCCAGCCGTCAGTGTCCTGCGAGCCGCTGACGACCATGTCAGGGTTCTGAGCTGCAACTTTGGCAATCACGCCACCGAGGCTCGTCGTCTCAGCGGGATACGTCTGCGAGTACACGGTGGTGATCCCCGCAGCCTCGAAGCGCTTCTGGAGTGCGGCGGCGGCTGGTTGGGAGAAGGGGTCGTCAAGGGACGGATATGCCGCCGTCTTCGGGCGCTGGTCAGCCGGCAGTGACAGGATGTAGTCGGCCCACACCTGCGCCCCGTTGACGGACGTCGCCGGTCCAGCCATGATGAGATTGGGGAGTTGCGCAGCGAAGACCGACGGCCCGTTGCCTGCGCCTTCCACGAATGCATAGCCATAGCGGTTGGCGACCTTGGCAGCAGCGAGCGTCAGCAGGCTCGAATATGGCCCGAAGACGAGGTCTACCTTGTCACGGCTGATGAAGTTCTCGTAGTTGGTGACAACCTGGGTCGGGCTGCTCGCGTCATCCGCGAACGTCAGTTGCACCTGGCGGCCGAGAATCCCACCCTTCGCGTTGACCTGGCTGGCCCACAGCTGATATCCGAGCTGCGCGGCCTTACCGGTGTTCGAGAAGTCGCCGGTCAGCGAGACCGAGATGCCAACGGTCAGCGGGCCTGACGGCTTGCCGCTGCTCGCGGTGGGTGCGGGCGTCCCGCAGGCCGCCACCCCAGCACAGAGCCCGATCGCCAAGGCCACGTTGCTAAGCCGCGTCCGTGTGCTGCGCATCGTTGTCCCCTTTTTCGCCGCTCGGCGATGTTAGGCCCGGATACGGCCGGGCTGCGAGTGTCAGACGGCCGTCTTCTTACTCTCCTCGAGGGCTTGAAGCACCATGTTCATCACCTTTTCGATGTGCGCGAGCATCTCCATCGATGCTTGCTGCGCCTCACGCTCGCGTATTGCGCGAGCGATGCTCACGTGTTGGTGCGCGCAGTCGACCGAGTCCCCCGTGACCGGGACATCTCGGCGCCGCAAAGCCCACGTGAGTGAGAAGCTGTTCTCGACGAGTTGTGTCAGAAGCGGGTTTGACGCGGCACGAGCCACTCCGCGGTGGAAGCGGGCATCGAACTCGCGGAAACCCGGGGCGTCACCGGCCTCCGCGCACACCACAGACTGCTCTGCGGCACGCGTCAACCCGGCGACCTCACGGCGAGTGGCGCGGGCGGCGGCGAGCCTCGCGGCGGTGAACTCGTGGCCGCCGCGAACCTCGTAGGCAAGGCGGATGCGGTCGCGCGACGGCGTGACCACTCGCGTGGCGCCGGGCCCCGTCTCCACCAAGCCGGTGGCGATCAGGCGTAGCAGGGCCTCGCGGACGGGGGTCTTGCTGACCCGGAACTTATCGGCAAGTACCGCCTCGGACAGCCGCATTCCCGGAGGCAACGCCTTCGACACTATGGCGTCGCGGATGGCGTCATGCACCTGTTGCGTGAGGCTCCGCCGGTGAAGGTCGATTGGCTCAAGAGCGGCGGGATCCCCGTGGATCACCGATATTTGCGGCATGGGCAGAAGATATGATATTCCGTACGCCAGATGCAAGATCTCGTATGTCGGAACTGCCGAGCCGCAGCCATTGTGAGCCGACAGATCGGTACGGGCAGCGGGGTTGGACCCGTGAACTCGCGGGCGTACGCCACGGCTGGAACGTCGCGGTCGGGTTTCACGGCGATCTCGTCGCATGGAGCAAGGGTCTCGTCCGGCCGGGAGCGGGACGTGTCCCGAGCACCACATCAGGCAGCCGTGTCTGGAGCACCTAGCCGAAAGATGTCACCGCCCGCAATCGATCATGATTCTCCGGGCGATGAACCATGGCCGAACATTGGAGTGGGAGATACCCCATGCCTGGTCCCGTGAGTCTGCCGAACTATCCGCCACCCCAAGGCGTCCACCCACCGCTACTCTCGCCAGACTACCTCTCCACGCGACTGCGCGCACCGCGGAATCAGCTCAGGCTTATGCCCCAGCGACTGACGGAGGTCACCGGCCCGCTCCTTGGAGAGGGTCGCGTCGGGCCGACGGATCACGATCTCACCCAGCAGCACTCGGGTGAACCCCTTGGTCAACGCATCATTGTCGCGGGCCGAGTCCTCGACGAGGATGGCCGGGCAATCCCCAACACCCTCGTGGAGATCTGGCAGCCTAACGCCGCCGGCCGGTACGCTCATGCGTGGGACCAGCACCCTGCGCCTCTCGACCCGAACTTCACCGGCGTCGGACGGTGCCTGACAGATGCCGAAGGACGGTACCGCTTCATCACCATCCAACCAGGCGCGTACCCATGGCGGAATCATCCCAACGCATGGCGGCCGGCTCACATCCACTTCTCGTTGTTTGGCAGGGCGTTTGCCCAACGCCTGATCACGCAGATGTACTTCCCCGGTGATCCGCTGTTCACTCAGGATCCGATCTATAACTCGATCCCCGATCCGGCGGTGCGCGAACGCCTGGTGTGCCGCTGGTCGCTCGAGCTTACGGAGCCGGAATGGGCGCTCGGTTACGAGTGGGATATCGTCCTCCGCGGGCAGATCGCAACACCTTGGGAGCCGCCGGAAAGTCGATGAAGTTGCCGCTGACGCCTTCGCAGACTGTTGGACCCTTCCTTGCTGTCGGCTTGACGTGGACCGATGGTCCATATGTCGTTCCAGACGGCAGCCCCGGGGCCATCCGCATCACCGGTCGGGTGCTGGACGGCGCAGGTGATCCTGCTCCTGACGCTATGGTCGAGACGTGGCAGGCTGATCCAGACGGTCGCTTCGCCCACCCAGATGATCCCCGCACCAGTGCCCCATCGAACTTCCGTGGCTTTGGCCGCTGTGGCACCGATGACGAGGGCGTCTTCTCGATCGTCACCCTCAAACCTGGTCCGCTCCCCACGGGAGACGGGCGCACCGAAGCTCCTCACATCGACGTCTCCATCTTCGCTCGGGGCCTGCTGGACCGGCTGGTGACGCGCATCTACTTTCCGGACGAAGCCGAGGCGAATGCCAACGATCCCCTCCTCACCTCCCTCCCCGAAGCATGCCGCGGCACGTTGATCGCGGTCCCGGACGGCCAGCAGCTGCGCTTCGACATTCGCCTGCAAGGAGAAGATGAAACCACCTTCTTCGAACTCTGAAAGGATCGTCGGGCGTAAACCACGATCGGCGGCCCCATCTGCTCGCACGCCCGAGTGCCGATCACGAAGGCCCGGGACGCGACCATACCCACACGAGGATGAGCGATGAAGACACGCGTTCTCGGCCAGGGACTCGCCGTCTCCGCGCAGGGACTCGGGTGCATGGGCATGTCGGATGCGTACGGTCCCGCGGACGACGCCGAGTCCATCGCCACCGTCCATCGCGCGCTCGACCTCGGGGTCACCTTGATCGACACCGCCGACATGTACGGTCCGTGGACCAATGAGCGGCTCGTCGGCACTGCCATCGCTGGACGCCGCGCCGAGGTGGTCCTGGCCACCAAGTTCGGCAACGTGCGCAACGCCAAGGGTGACTTCCTCGGCGTTCGCGGCGACCCGGAGTATGTTCGCGAGTCCTGCGAAGCATCCCTGCAGCGGCTCGGTGTCGATGTAATCGACCTGTACTACCAGCATCGCGTCGACCGCAAGGTGCCGATCGAGGAGACCGTCGGAGCCATGGCCGAACTGGTCCGCGGTGGCAAGGTTCGGCACCTCGGACTTTCCGAGGCCGCGCCTCAGACGATCCGGCGCGCCCACGCCGTCCATCCCATAACCGCACTGCAGACCGAGTACTCACTGTGGAGCCGCGAACCGGAGCGTCAGATCCTCGCCACCACTCGAGAGCTCGGGATCGGCTTTGTGGCCTATAGCCCGCTCGGTCGCGGCTTCCTCACGGGACGCTTCCGCACCTCGGCGTTCGCTCAAGGCGACAATCGCGGCCGGTATCCCCGATTCCACAGCGAAAACCTCAGTCGGAACCTCGCCATCGTGGACGCGGTGGAGGCGGTCGCGAAGCGCCGAGGAGCGACGGCCGCTCAGGTGGCACTGGCATGGGTGATGTGCCGGGGGGACGACATTGTGCCCATCCCGGGAACGAAGCGTGTGCGCTACCTCGAGGAGAACGTCGCGTCCGTTGACCTCACGCTCGACGCCGACGAAGTAGCCATGTTAGAGGCGGCCGCGCCGGTCGGTGCAACCGTCGGCGACAGATATGCGAGCATGGCGTCGATCGACGGTTAGGACCTTGCCCGTGTGGCGGAGCCAAGCGTGGCAAGTCAAGCATTCTTGGACTTGTGGTTTCAAGTATCTGGCCGGACCTACAGACACAGAAGTACCGAAACCGCAAGCGCTATGGAGGCGCTGGACGCCGGATCGACTGGCTCGGTCGGGCAGCACTGCATATACGCGGCCAGCCATGGGCGAGGTCAAATCCCTAAAGGGGGGTCTCACCCTCCTGGCCGCGGGCTGTCGAACAGGGAGTTAGCGAGGCAACTGTTCACCTCGCCGAAGACGACGGGGAACCACATCGAGCATGTCTACTCGAGAATCGACGCGCCGGCCGGGCCGGAGCCCGTTTCTTTGCGAGACACCATGGGCTCCTGCCGGAGAGCCCGATCGCAGCTGTCGCGTAAACGTCAGGGTCGCGAATCGACGATGAGCGCAGTCGCCGCATGGATGCCTGCCGGCATCGGCTGCCACGGTTGACGCCCGCGGAAACCGGCCGGACTCGCGATGTAGACTGGCGCCGTTATGGCCCTTCGCGCTGTGCTCTCCCCGAGCTCGCTGCATGTCGAACCCGGTGAAGAGGCTGTCGCGACGCTCACAGTCAGCAATATCGGGACGGTGGTGGACGAGTACTTCGTCCAGGTGGTGGGTGCCGCGGCGTCGTGGGCCGTCGTGACACCGGCGACGCTCCCGCTCTTTCCCGGCGAACAAGGCACGGTGACCGTGTCGTTCAAGCCACCGCGCGCCTCGGCGATCACGGCTGGAAGCGTGGTATTCGGCGTGAGGGTTGCGTCCGCGGTCAGCCAGCAGGATTCGACCGTCGAGGAAGGCACGATCGCGATTGGCAGCTTCGTCGAGCTGAGCGCCGAGTTGATCCCCGAGATCTCGCATGGCGGTCGAGTCGGGCGTCATGAGCTGGCGATCGACAACCACGGGAACGCACCGGTCATGCTGGCGTTTCGGGGCAACGACCCGGCAGCGGAACTCCGTTTCGACTTCCAACCGGCCACCGTGGTGGCCGGGCCGGGAACAGCAACTATTGTGCGCCTTGGGGTGCACCCCCACCATCGCTCCGTGTCGGGCAGCGCAAACTCGTACCGCTTCCACGTCGTCGTGCAGGCTCAGGGGGCCCAACCACTCAACGTCGCCGGACAGATGGTGCAGAGGCCGCGCGTGCCGAAGGTGCTGGTGCGCCTGGGCGAGCTCATCGCTGTCGCAGCGGTGGCCGCCGTGGTGTGGCTCGCTGTGGGGAATCGACTGACCTCAACTCCCACCTCAGCCGGCCTGTCATCACCGACCGCATCCGCATCTACATCCTCATCAGCCTCGGCATCGGCATCGGCATCCGCATCCGCTTCAGCATCAGCGTCAGCCACGCCATCGCCGACGCCATCGCCGACGCCGACGCCAACACC
>JBAUTF010000011.1:0-3406 GCA_049582065.1 Candidatus Dormiibacterota bacterium
GGTGCCAAGGCGCGGGTGGCGAGAGGAGGATGGCATCGAGAGATGCCTGACGACGATCGCCGGGGCCCGCAACGCCGGCATCAGCGCCCGCAGGGCGCCCGGCCGTCTGGGACGTCGGATGCTCCAGATCTGGCTGGTACGGTCCACTAATGGCCGGTGATCGGGTTGGCGCCCAGCTGGCCTGCGATGAGAAGGGTCGTCGGGTAGACGCCGAGCGCGATCGAGGCCAGGCCGCTCAGGGCGATCGCGGTCTTCGTGCTGAGGGAGGCCGGGACGCCGGCGGTTTCGGCTGATGGAGTCCACACCGGGACGAGCACGCGCACGTAGTAGAAGACCGAGACCACGCTCATCAGGACCGCCAGCACTACAAGCCACGTGTACCCGGCGCCGACGCCTGCAGTGAACAGGAAGAGCTTGCCGAAAAAGCCGACCGAGGGCGGAAAGCCCGCGAGCGAGAACATGAAGATGGTCATTGCGATCGCCAGGAGTGGGCTGCGCTGGCCAAGGCCCTTGAGGTCGGAGACGTTGTCGCGGTCACCGTCGGGCTCCGCCAGGAGCGTCACCACCGCAAACGCGCCGAAGTTCATGAACATGTAGACGAACAGGTAATAGAGGACCGCCGACAGGCCGTTCTGGCCGCCCGCGATCACGCCGACCAGGATGTAGCCCGCCTGCGCCACGCCCGAGTAGGCGAGCAGCCGCTTGAGGCTCGATTGGGCGATGGCCATCAGGTTGCCCACAACCATGCTGGTCGCGGCGACGAAGGCGAGCAGCGCCTGCCACTCGGGCGCGAGGTGCGGCAGCCCTCCGGCGAAGACGCGGACGATCATGGCGAAGGCGGCGGCCTTGGTGCCCACGGACATGAAAGCGGTGACCGGGATGGGCGCGCCCTGGTAGACGTCCGGTGTCCACATGTGGAACGGCGCCGCCGATACCTTGAAAGCGAAGCCGACGCCCATGAGCACGATGCCGAGCAGGATCAGCGGGTTGCCCGACTCAGACGTGCCGAGACGCGTCGCGATGTCGGGGATGACGGTGGTGCCTGCGCCGCCGTATACGAGCGCCATCCCGTAAAGGACGAACGCGCTGGCGAACCCTCCCACGAGCAGGTACTTGGCGGCGGCCTCCTGGGAGCGGCTCTCGTTGCGGGCAAAGCCGCAGGCGATGTAGAGCGCGATCGAGAGAAGCTCGAGGCCCAGGAAAACGGTCACGAGAGAGGTGGCCGAGCCCAGCACCATCATTCCGATCACCGCGGCCATGATCACGATGTGGAACTCGGCTTCCAGCATCCCGCGTTTGCGCAGGTAGGAGTGCGAGAGGGCGACGGTCAGGATGCCGAGGGTCGCGAACAGCATCTCGAAGAAAAGCGCGTACGTGTCGCCGGTGGCGAAGCGGTGATAGGCGTACCCGCCCTGCCCGCTGGCCCAGCGGTACAAGACCGTGCCCAGCGAGTAGGCGTATCCGACAGCAGCGACGATGGCGACCGCGCCGCCCCGCCGGCTGCGCGGCAGGACCAGGTCGGTGACGATGGCGAAGAGCATGAAACCGACCAGCGTCGCGATAGGCGCGATCTGGCCGACGTCGGCGAGGGCCTGCGACCAGGAATAGCTGAGGTCGGCGGTCAGGAGCGTCGTCATTTCGCGAGCCCGATCTGGCCGAGCGACGTCATGAGGCTGGTCAGCACGTTCGGTTCGAGACCGAGCGCGAACATCAGGACGATGAGGGGCGTCAGCAGAGTGAGCTGGCCCGCGTAGATGTCGGCACGCGGTACCGGCCCCTCCGGAGCGCCCTGCATCGCGCCCTGGAAGAGCCGGAGCATGTAGACGGGCGTGAGGAGCAGGCCGATCGCCGCGACGATCGCGAGTGCCGGCAGTCGCTGCCAGGCGCCGAGCAAGGTCATGAACTCGCCGACGAAGCTGTTGAGCCCGGGCAGGCCGAGCGCGGCGAGGGTGACCACCGCGAACACGCCGGCCATCACCGGCATGCGCAACGCCAGGCCCGCCATCGCCGAACGGTCACGGGTGCCGGTCCGGTCGGCGATCCAGCCGACGATGAGGAAGAGCGCCGCGATGATCACGCCGTGGTTGACCATCTGCACGATCGCGCCCTGCTGGCCCTGCACGTTCAGGGCGAAGATGCCCAGGACGATGAACCCCATGTGGCTCACGCTTGAATAGGAGACCAGCAGCTTCATGTCGCGCTGCGCCAGGGCCATGAGCGCGCCCCAGATGATGCCGGCGACGGCGAGCGCTGGGATGACCCATGTCCAGTCCCACCAGCCGACCGGCTGCGGGAAGAGCGGCACCGCGATGCGCAGGAAGCCGTAGGCGCCCGCCTTGCCCATCACTCCTGCGAAGGTGATCAACATCGGAGTTGGCGCAGCCATGTAGGCGTCGGGCAGCCAGCTGTGGAAGGGGAAGAGCGGCGTTTTGATCGCGAAGGCCAGGGCGAACACGAAGAACAGCCCGAACTGGATCGAGGGTGAGGGCGCCAGGGTGGCGAGGATGGCGAGGTCGAAGGTCTGCCGTCCGGTGACGACGTACTCGCCGATCACGCCGACCAGCATCAGCAGCGACCCGACCAGCGTGTAGAGGACGAACTTCAGCGCGGCGGCTCCCGGCCGCGGTCCCTCTCCGTGGATCCACAGCAGGAAGTAGGCCGGGATGAGCATGGCCTCCCAGAACACATAGAAGAGGACGAGGTCCGTCGCCATGAACACGCCGGACAGGCCCGCGGACATGGCGAGCATGAGGGCGACGAAGCTCGGCGTTTGCTTGTTGATCGGGGTAGCAAGGATCGCGATCACGGTGAGGAACGCATTGAGGACGATGAGCCACAGGCTGATGCCGTCGACCCCGAGGCGGTAGAAGATGCTGAGCTGCGGGATCCAGGTCAGCTTGTCTTCGAACTGGAAGCCGCGGACGCCGGGCTCGAACAGGAGGGCGACTGCGGCCGCGACGCCGAGCACCACCAGCGCGACCATCACGCCCATCCACTTCGCGAAATGCGGAGGCATGAACGCGATGAGGACTGCCGCGATCAGAGGCAGAAGCCAGATGACGGTGAGCATCAGGAGCTGGCCCTGATCAGGATCACGATCACCGCAACGACGGCGCCGCCGACGAACACGAGGACGTAGTTTCGGAAGTAGCCGCTCTGGGTGAGGCTAAGGCCGGCCGCGCTGGCGCTCGTCGCGATGCCCGTCTCCATCACGGCGCCGTTGATGAGAGGCTGCTCGATGTCGCGGTCGCCGAAGCCGGCGATGGCGTCCATGGGGCGCACGAACGCGGCGTTGTACATCTCGTCGAAGTAGTACTTGTGCTCCAGGAGGCGCTGTGCCCAGGGGAAGCGGGCGCTCCAGGGTCGCATCCGCAGCGCGCCGACGAAGAGGCCGGCGGCGACGACC
>JBAUTF010000012.1:0-8146 GCA_049582065.1 Candidatus Dormiibacterota bacterium
CACCTGGACCCGTTACCAGCTCCGCCGCAAGCTGTTTTCGATCGGTGAGGACTTCTGGATCCAGAACGACCGAGGTGAACAGGTTTACAAGGTGGACGGCAAGGTGCTGCGAATCAGAGAGACGTTCGAGCTCCAGGACGCGGCCGGGGCGGCGCTCGCCGTCATCCAGGCCAAGCTGCTTGCGATCCAGCCGACCATGAACATCGAGCGAGGCGGCCAGGTTTGGGCGACGGTCAAGAAAGCTCTTTTCACGGTGTTCCGGCAGCATTACTCGATCCACCTCCAGGGCGGCGCTGTCCTGGAGGCCAAGGGCGACATCCTGAATCACGAATACGAGATCGCGGACAGCGGCCAGATCGTGGCGACGATCTCCAAGCGGTGGTTCACCGTGCTCGAGACCTACGGCATCGCCATCGCCCCGGGCCAGGACGAGGTCCTGCTGCTCGCCGCGGCGGTCTGCATCGATGAGATGTCCGAGCGAGATCGCGACCGCTGAACCCAGGGTCAGATGCGGTTCGACTGCTCCCATTGAGCCTGGCAGGACATGCATCGCGTCGAGGAGGGCAGCGCCTCTAGCCTCTCGGCGCCGATGTCCTTCCCGCAGTCCTCGCACTTCCCGTAAGCGCCGTGGGCCCGCCTCTCGGCAGCATGCTGTTCTTGCTCGCGGTCACGCACGAGGATCTCCTCGATGGTGCCGAGCGTCGCTTTCTCACTGAGGTCTTGCGTCGAATCGGCGTCCCTGAATCCTCTGCTCATGAACCCAGCTTAGGACGCTTGTCGCCTCCAGGCTCGTTTTGGACGCTCCAGATGTCGCCGACCGTGAATCCTTCGGGGAAGGGATCGTCGGGGTCCAACACGTAATTGGCTATTGCGTAGACGTAAGCAGAGCCCGTAATGGTCGGGACGACGGCCGGGTAGGGACCGACCGACGTCTCGCGCACGAGCCGGCCGGTGAACGTCGTGCCCAGGATGCCTTCGTGCACGAAATCCTCGTCCAGGCCCAGCTGCTTCTTGGCATGCATGACGGCCATCCGGGCGCAGGTCCCCGTGCCGCACGGCGAGCGGTCGAGGATGCCGGTCCAGGTCTCTGGACGGCCGGCGTCGAAAGGACCGCTGGAGATCACGACCGTGTTCCTCGCGCCCCGGGTACCACTCGATGGAGCGGTGAACTGCATGATCGAGATGCCGCTGACGGCCGGGTTCTGGGGATGCGTCACCGGAAGCTGCTCGCGGGCGGCCGCCTTGATCGTCTCGCCCACCCGCACCAGGTCACGGCCCTCGTCGGGGCTGATCCGAAAACCGAGCGGCGCCGCCTCGACGATCGCGTAGAACATGCCTCCGTAAGCGACGTCGACCCTGACCGTCCCAAGGCCGGGCACCTCCACCGGCGCGCCGAGTTGGACGGCGAAGGCGGGCACGTTTTCGAACGTGATCGACCTGCACCTGCCGTTTTCGACGGCGGCCGTGATCCCAACCAGCCCCGCGGGCGCCTCCAGCACGAACCGGGTCGTAGGCTCGGTCGCGGGGACCACGCCCATCTCCAGCAGAGCGGTCGCCGCGCAGATGATGTTGCTGCCTGACATCGGCGGGTACTCGGTCTGCTCCATGATCACGAACCCGGCAGCGGCCCGCCGGTCTGTGGGCGGAAGCACCACGTTGCAGCACAGGCCGGGATAGCCTCGGGGCTCGCGCAGCATCAGCTTGCGGATCCCGTCAAGATGCTGCTCGAAGTAGACACGCTTGGCGAACATCGTGTCTCCCGGAACGTCTGGGACCCCGCCCAGGATCACCCGGCCCGGCTCGCCGGCCGCGTGCAGGTCGACCGCCATGAGCATCCGTGAAGCGCGCATCAGACCCCTTCTCCAACCAACCCGAGCCTGCAGGAGAACAATCATCGGCTGAACTGCGCCTGCGGGGCTTGCGGGCGTTCCCGCTTGGTGCGAACATTTGCTCGCAGTGCCTCCCGCGTCCAGTCAAGCCCTCGAGCTCGGCCTCAACACCGCCGACCCGACCACCCTGGTCATCGACCTGAACTGCGCTTTCGCGTCGATCGAGCAGCAGCACGACCTGGCGCTGCGCGGGCGCCCCCTGGCGATCGCCGCCTACGCGACCGACGCGGCCACGATCGTGTCCTCGTCGAGGGAGGCTCGTGACCTCGGCATCAAGACCGGCATGCGGGTGTTCGAGGCCAAGGCTCTGTTTCGAAAAGTCCTCGTGCGGGAGCCCAACCCGCCCCTCTACCGGGCGGCATCGGACCGGCTGATCGAGATCATGGAACGCCACAGCCCCGACGTGCTCCGGATGTCGATCGACGAGGCGTCGGTCAACCTCGTCGGGACACCCGGGCTTGTGAAGCTCGGACCGGAGGGCGTGGGCCGCGCCATCAAGACGGCGATCCGCGAGGAGATCGGCGAGTGCGTCACGTGTTCGGTGGGCGTCTCGACCTCGATCTGGATGGCCAAGCAGGCGTCCAACCTCGACAAGCGCGACGGGCTGCAACGCATCGACCACACCAACCTCGTTTCGGTGTTCGAACGGCTTCAGCTCACGGACCTGTCGGGCGTCGCCGAAGCCAGCGCCAGGCGTCTGCTGAAGGCGGGCATCACCACGCCGATGGAGTTCCTACGGGCGACGGGCGAAAGGTTGAAGCTCTCCGGAATGCACGCCGAGGTGGCGTCGGGCTGGGGCCGGCGCCTGAGGGGATTCGAGGTGAGCAGCTTCGAGAGCGCCCGGCGCAAGAGCTACAGCCATTCGCACGTGCTGGCGCGAGCGACCAGCTCGCAGACCGAGCTCGAGGAGCTGTTGATGCGCCTCGCGGACATGGTCGGGCGGCGCCTCCGGGCCGCAGGCAGGCGCGGCAGCGTGGTCTCGGTGGGGGTGGTTTACCGCCCTGACGCCGGTCATTTCTCGAAGCAGACGACCCTCGCGCGGCCGATCGCGACCGGGGACGAGATCTACCAGGCCGCCATGAAGCTGCTGTCGGCGCGCGATCCACGTCGCTCGGTCGGCACCCTGGGTGTGGGGCTGGCCGGGCTGAGCGAGAGCGATGCCGGACAGCTGGATCTGTTCGCGCAGGCGCCGCGCAACGAGCGGCTCGAGGCGGCGCTCGACGCGATCCGCGACCGGTTCGGTGAGGATGCGGTGCAGCGGTCGCGCCTGCTGGGTCGAGCCCCAGTCGTACGGGACCGGATCGCCTTTGGGAACACGGGGCACCCGGACGAGCCCAGGGACCGCTAGGCGCGACGCCGCGATCCAGGCCGTACCGTTCGTTGGTGCCTCGCTGGGGCCTCGCCCCGGTCTGGATTCGCCTCAGCCGGCGTGCCGGTTCGGATCTCGCGCCA
The DNA here is from genome assembly GCA_049582065.1 of Candidatus Dormiibacterota bacterium. Classification (GTDB taxonomy): domain Bacteria; phylum Chloroflexota; class Dormibacteria; order Dormibacterales; family Dormibacteraceae; genus DATKSS01. The sequence continues at coordinate 3,342 of JBAUTF010000012.1, forward strand.
GGGTCTGGTTGATATGGGCGTAGACGAGGGGATGGTCGAGCAGGTCGAAATGGCTCAGCGCGCCGACGTGGACGACCTGGTCCGCCTGCACCGCAACCGAGCCGTCAGCCCTCTGTCCGGCCGCGCTCTCGGTGCGGACGAGCAGGTCGCCGCCCAGCCAGCCGAGCGGATGACGGGCATCTCGCGTCAATGTCGCCGTGATGAAGGTCTGCATGCAGCCGGGCAAGGACGGGATGTCGCTGCGGTGGTCGTGCAGCAGCCGGCCGGGATCCTCGCCTCGCCAATCGTCCTCCACCAGGTAGCCGAAACGCAGGTCGCGGATGCCCGCGCTGCGCATGTCCAGGATCCGGGCGATCGGGCTGGTCTCGGGCACTGCTCGCAGCATCCACGCCGCGGCGTGCACCGACTTCTCGAGCGGAACGCCGGTATGCGGGGACCCGAGTGCAACCAGGTGCCGTACCGTCGACGGCCACCTCCGCCCGCCACTCCGAGCCGCGTGACACGCCGACCGCGCGACCAGGCCTCCCATGGAGTGCCCGATCAGGACCATCTCCCCCACGGCCAGGGGCCACGCGTCGACAAGGTTCTCGAGCAGCTCGCTCAGGCGGCGCCCGTTTTCGCTGATATGGAGGCCCGAGTTGTAGCGGATGTAGACGGGAGTGAGGCCGAAATCGCGTCTCAGCTGCGCGCCGAACTCCAGGCGGCCCCGCCTCGCCCGCCGCCAGCGTTCCTCCGTCTCGCTCAGACCATGCAGGAACACGGCCAGCCCGCGGGTGGGACGGCGGAAGGCTCGGCGAACCGCGTTGCGCTCGCATGGCACGTCGGCGCCCTTGCAGCGAACGGCCATCGGAATCGCAAGGTCGTTGCGCTGCTTTTCCAGGGCATCACCGATCAGGCCGTTCAAAGCGCTGACGGCGGCGCGGCCGCGCCGTGACGCGGTCAGGGGCCGGGAGTCCGCACCGGTGAGGGCCCTGATCGAGTAAGAGGATGCGGACGTCACGGCGCCCGTGACCTTCCGGACCGCCGTGTACGCAACGGCGGCGGCCCGATCGTGGACATAGCGGGAAGGAGCTGCCAGAGGCCCGATGCTCCGAAAGACCCGGCCGGCCACGGCATTGTGGAGCGACTCGGTCGTGCCGATGATCAGCCTGTCGAAAGCGTCGCCTCCCACCTGGGCGAGGGCGCTCAGCTCATTGGCCATGATCGATGCGAGAGATTCTGCGCCGGTGGCCCGGCCTTGAGACGGTCTAACCCGCTTTGGTTCGGCTCCCGCGGGCGAGGTGGCGTCGCAGCGCAAGCAGCGCCGCGCGACGCCCGGCTCGCATGAACTCGGGCCACTGGGAGTGATCGAGGAATTGCGCGTAGAAGCCGGCCCGGCGCACGAGCTCGTACGGCACCGGGTCAATCATCATCACAGTGCCCACCTCGGCCCGAAGCCGGCGCAAGTTCTCGCGCGCCAGCTGGACGTGCTGAGCCGTGACGACCTGGTCCGCGATATCGAGCACGCTCCACCGCCTGCCCTGCCAGCCGCTCGCGTCCTCGCCCGCAAAGCCCGGCGGGTAGAAGCCGTTGACGCCCAGCACCGCATCGCACGGTGGGCAGAGGTCGAGCATCGGATGAACCGGAAAGATGTCGACGATGCCCCCGTCGCACCAATGCCCGCCGCGCCAGGGGACCGGATCAACGAACAATGGAAGGGACACCGCCATGCGGACGGCGTGGGAGACCTTGAGATCCGGGTACGTGGCCGGGCCGACGTACTCGAGACGGTTGTGCTCGATGTTCCACACCGGGGCATAGGTCGGGATCCGCAGGTCGCCGAGCCTGGTGTCGCCCAGGAAATCGGCATATGCGGCCTCGAGCCTGGCTCCCTTGATGATCCCGGCAAAGCCGCGACCCTGTGAGGGCAAGAATCCGGCCAGCCCGCGCCAGTTCGCGTCCACCCATGCCGCGGGATCGGCCTGAAGCACGAATCGAGCCACCTCGTCTGGGCTCTTCCCCGCCGCCACCGGGTAACCGAAGAGGGCCGCGCCGGAGGCGAATGACATCGCCCTGGGCCGGACGCCGAGCTCCTCGCACGCCCTCAGCACTCCAACCAGAGAGGCCAGGGCGCCGCTGCCCCCGCTCGCCACGATGCCGAGGCGGATCGCCCGGACCGCCGGTCTTGCGGTCCCGCTTGGCCAGAGCGGCTCGGCGGGCATGGCCGGCTTCGGATCCACCGGCAGCCGGACGAGGGCCCGCCGCAGGGCTCCCACAAAGCCTGCATCCTCACGCACCCTTCGCGCGAGATCACGGATCTCGGTCAGCCCGTCGAAGTACTCCCGCACCCGGAAGATGTCGATCAGATCGCCCAGTCCCGAATACCGATCGACGGCCATCGCCTTCAAGATGCCGGACCGATCGAGACCCCCAACAGGGTCGGACGCCCCCAGATTCGCGGGTCGAACACCCCCGGTCGGACGGCGTTTCGACGAGGTCGGACGAGGGCATAAAATGAACCAGTGCCCACCCTCAAATGGCGAAGCGCGGCCGGATTTGCAGCTCTCGCCGCCCCTGTCCTGATGTGGTCGGAGTTCTTCGGCATGGGGCTCACGCGCCACGGCTACAACCTCTTGACCCGACCGTTCAGCGACCTGGCGACGCGCGGCACCCAGAACGCGACCGTCTTCGACCTCGGCTTCTTCCTGGTCCCGGGAGTCCTGGCCATCATCCTTGGGCTGGGCATGGCCTTCTCCATCCGCGGCGGCCAGGCCTGGCGCGCGGGAGCCGCCCTGGTGATCGGAGCCGGCGCCTTCCAGTTCGCGACCGGGATCTTCCAGCAGGACCCGACCTCGTTCGTAGCCGGCGCCCTGCACGGGACTATGGCCCAGATCTGCTTCGGCCTGGCGAGCGTGGCGCCGCTGGTCCTGTTTTTCGGCTCGCGCGACCATGCCCATCTCTCACCGCCGCGCCGCGTCTGGATGATGGCCGGGATCGCTTCCTTCGCGATCGAAGGCTTCGCTCTCGCCATCCATCCCCTCGTGCACTATCCGGACGGGCTGTTCCAGAGGCCGTTCACCCTGGTGCTGACGATCTTCTTCGTCACCACCGGCGTCTGGCTCTTGAGATCTCGGGGCGTCGAGCGCCGGTTGGAGCCGCAGCCGGTTTAGTCCGAGCGTCCGCCTGCCAGGCCGAGCAGGTGCACCGCGTTGCCGGCGTACACAGCGGACCTCTGTTCTTTCGAAAGCTCGCAGGATTCGATGTCCTCGATCGTGGCCGCCACCGCGTTCGGCGGCCCCAGCGGCATGTCGGTTCCGAAAAGCACGTGCTGCGGCCCGAAGAAGTCGAGCACGCAGCGCACAGCGTGCGGCGCGCCGAACAGCGCGGTGTCGGCGTAGAAGCGGCGGAAATAGTCGAGCGGCGGCAACGGCAACGTGTCCTTGACCTGCCGGTAGCCCGGCCCCATTCCCAGGCGCGCGGAGAAATGCGGGACCATGCCGGCCCCGTGGTGAGCGATCAGACGCAGGTCGGGATGTTGCTCCATCTGCCCTGAGTACACGAGGCGCGAGAGTGCGGCCGCCGTCTCGTAGGGCCAGCCAATCGACCACCACAGCCCGTAGTCGGACACGCTCTCGGTCGGGTAGTCGGGCCACGTCGCGTTGCGGGTCGGGTGCAGCCAGACCATCCGCCGGAGGTCTTCCAGCCTGGCGAGGATCGGCTCGAACCTCGGGTCGTCGAGCGGGACGCCCTTCATGTTGGTGAACATCTGCGCGCCCAGCGCGCCCAGCTCTGCTGTGGCGCGGTCGACCTCCTTCAGTGATTCGTCCGTGTCGTTCAGAGGCAGGGCCGCCGCGAATCCGGCGAACCGGTCGGGGTGCCTATGGACCAGCTCCGCCATCTCGTCGTTGGCCAACCGCGCAAACTCTGCAGCCACCGCGGGCGGCCCCACCTCCTCGAGCGGAGGGACGGCCAGCACGAGCACCTGCGCGTAGTCGCCGAACGGCTCGATCGCGCGCCAGCGCGCATCCAGGTCGGTCAAGACCGGGTCGAAATGGAAGACACCCTCCCGGTAGTAGCGAAGCTGCCGGCTGCTGATGGTCTTCTCCAGATGCCTCTCCAGCCGGGCCAGGTATCGCGCCGGAAGGATATGGGCGAAGGCGTCGAGCTTGCGCATGCAGTGAAGAGTGGCACCTTCTGCGGCTCCTTCGCGAGGCTAAATTCTCAGCCGACTCTCAGGTTTCTGTCAGCCAGGTCACAGTGGAAACCGGCATTCTTCGGACCATGTGCGAGGGCTCAGCCCCGTTTTTTGGAAGGGGCGCCGGCTCGCCGACGCTGCGGCATCCTATCCAACCCACCCTGGAGTGATCTCATGAAGTTGTCGTTACGAACCCTGCTACGCAGAAGGGTGCTGGTCGTGCTGGTGGTCGTGACCGCCCTGCTCGGTGGTTCGGTGGTATACGCCCAGGCCGCGAAGGTCACCACGACCTACCGGACGGCGACTGTCACCTACGGCACGATCACCCAGTCCATCGGCATGGCAGGCAACCTGGCGCCGGTCGCCGAGGCCAACCTCAACTTCGCCTCGGCCGGCACGGTCCAGTCCGTGAACGTGGCGGTCGGCCAATCCGTGCCCGCCGGGGCCACTCTCGGCGCGCTCGACCCGACGCTGTTGTCCGCGCAGCTGCTCCAGGCGCAGGCGACGCTCGCCACCGCCGACGCGAAGCTGGCGCAGGACAAGGCGGGACCGACCGCGCAGAGCCTTTCGTCCGCGCAGAACTCGGTCAACGCCGCCCAGGTCTCGGTCAACAACGCGCAGACCAGCCTGA
>JBAUTF010000013.1:0-1632 GCA_049582065.1 Candidatus Dormiibacterota bacterium
GTCCGCGCTCGCGAAGCGCCTCCTCGCGACGCGCAACCTGCGCGACCGGGCTCAGGCGGCCGAGCTCCATCCCGGCTCTCGCGAGGCGGTCAACGCGCTGGCGCACCAGCGCGGGCAGCAGGTGCGACATGCGCTGCTTCTTGACCGTCAACCTGTCGGCCTCTCGGGTCACGCGCTGCGCGATCTCGCGTTCGATCCGCCGTCCTCGCTCACGCAGCTGTACCAACAGGTCGGCCTTTTTGGGCACGACGCGAGCGCCAGCCTCGGTCGGTGTCCGGCACTCCGCATCGCCAACCAGGTCGGCGACGGTGCGGTCCGAGGTGTGGCCGAGCGCGGTCACCACCGGCAGGCGGGAGTCGAGGATCGCGCGCGCCACCATCTCGGTGTTGAATGCATACATCTCTTCGAAGCTGCCCCCTCCGCGCGCGAGCACGATCACATCGGCCAGGTCCTCCTGGTTGCAGCGGCGCAGGGCCCGGGCCACGCTCATCGGCGCCGCGGCGCCCTGCACCTGAACCGGATACACGACGACGCCCATGTTCGGGTATCTCTCCCAGATCGTCTCCTGCAGATCGTGGATCACCGCTCCGGTGGGCGACGTGAGAAGGGCCACCGCTCGGGGCAGGAAGGGGAGGCGTCGCTTGCGGCCTGGGGCGAAGGCGCCTTCTGCTTCGAGGCGGCGTTTGAGCTCCTCCAGCCGCGCGCGCAGCTTGCCGACATCGTCGAACTCGACCTGGTCGACGATAAAGCTCAGCCGGCCCGTCTTGCCGAAGAAGTCGACGCGTCCACGAAAGACGAACACCTGCCCGTCCTCCGGCAAGGTCGTGACCCGTCGCGCTTCGTCGGCGAAAAGAACAGCGTCGAGGCGGCTGACGCCGTCCTGGATCGAGAAGTTGAAATGGCCGGTCGCGCCGCGCTTCATGCCGCTGACCTCGCCTTTGAGGAGAAGGGCGGTCAGCGGGCGCAGCTCTCGCCGGATCTCGTTCGCGAGCTCGGTGACCGTGTAAGGCCGTGGGGCCTCCTCCGGTTTCTGCACCTGATTAGATTAGGACCCGCGGCACGCGGGGTTGCATACCTCCCCATCCGGCGCTCCGGCCACCCCCGCGCTGCGCGCAGGGACCCCAAAGGAGGGAAGTAGTTAGCCGCCGATCTGGGACATCGATTTGGCCGGCTTGACGAAGCCCGGCTGGTTGATCAGGTGACCTTCTTCCTTGCGCCACACCGCGGTCTCGATCACGCGGCCGAGATGGTCGTCTGAGACGCCCGAGCGCATCAGGTCGCGCAGCGGCGTCTCGTGCAAGGAGAACAGGCAGGTGCGAAGGCCGCCTTCGGCGGTCAGCCTGATTCGGTTGCAGGAGGTGCAGAAAGCCTGGCTGACCGACGAGATGAACCCGATCCCACCCGGCGCGCCGTCGGCGAACTTGAATCTCGTAGCCGGGCCCGGCCTTGGGTCGCTGACCGGGACGAGGGGGAAGAGGTCTTCGATCTGCTCCTGGATGCGCAGGCTCGGGACGACCTGCTCGTTGGTCCAGATGTTGTCCCCGTCGAGAGGCATGAACTCGATGAACCTCACCTCGTAGCCCTTGTCGCGCGCGAGCCGGGCGAAGTCGACGACCTCGTCGTCGTTGTGGC
>JBAUTF010000014.1:0-31347 GCA_049582065.1 Candidatus Dormiibacterota bacterium
AGGTCGTCGAGCCGGAGCTCGTTGCTCGCATCCTCGTCGAACTGGCTGTGCAGCTCGCCGCAGTCGGCGCAGCGGTAGTACTCGCCGACGAACCCCTTGTGCCAGACCGCGTAGCTGACCACGCCCGGCTCTTCGACCAGGATCTCCTGCTCGAGCCGGTAGATCACCTGCTCCCAGCCGCCGGACTCGATGTCGTCGTCTAGCACGACGACGCAGTAGGGATGAGGCTCGCCCCAGACCATGGTCACCTCGCCCCGTCGCTCGTCATCCACGTTCACGATCGACCACGCCTCGGCGGCCTGCGCCCGCGTGCTGCGAACGAGCCTCAGCGGCGCCCAGAACCGCTCGGCCGACTCGCGCTCGGCTTTGTCGTGCTCGGCCTGGGCCTCCTGGAACGCGCTCCACATGCGAAGCAGGTGGTTGCGGAAACGGTGGTAGGTGGGGAGCAGCTTCGGCTGCTGCTTGGGCGACCCGATCAGCTGCTCGAAGGCATGCTCGAAAGCCGCCTCGACTCGCTCTTGCCGGTCGGCGACGTCCGGGGCCCAGGCCTCGTCCTCGGACAGGCGCATGCTCTCGTTGAGGACCACCTCGAAGTCGAGCCAGTCGTCGCCGAACTCGGGCACGAAAACGCTCTCGACGAGGTCTGCCAGGCGGTGCTCTTCGAGCACGGCCGGGGTGACCTTGCCGCGGGCTTCCGGCCAGCCCTTCCAGCCCATGACGTTGTGAATCCAGTAATCGAAGACGGTGACCGCGTACTGGAGCGCCGCGGGGGAGCTCCAGATCCCGGCCGGCCAGGTCTTCTTGCCCGTCCGGACCTTGTTGTAGAGGGCGATGACCTGCTCTTCGTCGAGGTATTCGGTTTCCATCGGCCTTCTCACTATAGGAATAAGCCCCGAACGACCCTGGGTATAGTCATTTGAGATGGCTGCAGCTAAAGGATTCACCCCCGACCAGGTCGCGCGCTACGCCCGGCACCTGATCCTGCCGGAGGTCGGCGGCGCGGGCCAGCGCAAGCTCCTGTCCTCCAGCGTCCTTCTGCTCGGCGCCGGCGGCCTTGGCTCGCCCGCGTCCATGTACCTGGCGGCCGCCGGGGTCGGCAAGATCGGGATCGTCGACTTCGACGTCGTCGACGCCTCGAACCTCCAGCGGCAGCTTCTCCACGGCCACGACGACATCGGCAAGCCGAAGGTCGAGTCGGCGGCCGAGACCCTCCGCAACCTCAACCCTGACGTGGAGGTGGTCGCCATCAACGAGCACCTGAACTCGGAGACGGCGACGCGGATCTTTTCGCCCTACGACATCATCGTCGACGGCACCGACAACTTCCCCACGCGCTACCTCGCCAACGACGCGGCGCACTTCCTGGCCAAGCCCCTCGTGCACGGAAGCATCTTCCGTTTCGAGGGCCGTCTCGCCATGTTCGACTCCGCCAAGGGCACGGGCTGCTACAGGTGCCTGTTCCCCGAGCCGCCCCCGCCCGGTTCAGTCCAGAGCTGCGCCGAAGCTGGGGTGTTCGGCGTGCTGCCCGGGATCATCGGCAGCATGATGGCCTTCGAGACGATCAAGTACCTGCTGAACATCGGCCGGCCGATGATCGGACGCTACCTGCTGTTCGAAGGCGAGGACATGACCTTCCGCGAGCTGAAGCTGCGCCAGAACAAGGCCTGCCCGCTGTGCGGCGAGCATCCGTCCGTCCACGGCCTGATCGACTACGAGGCCTGGTGCGGCGCTCCCGCGATGGAGCCCTCCGAAGCCCGAGCGAGCTAGTCTGTCGCTCCGGTGGACCGTCCCTGCCGGGCCAGACCGCATTTCGGGGCTCAGAGCGCCGATACCTGCGTCAGGGGGCCCGGCCCGTCGTCGTCACGCATCTTAAGATGCGCTCCTCCGCGGGCCACCCCTTCCTTCGTCTCGGCGCTCTGATCGGCGACCTGACGGTCGCCTGCCCCGAACTGCAGCCCGTCCGGCAGGTACAGTCCACGGTGTGATCCAGCTCGACCGGCACGACGAGACCAGGCTCGAATCCGCTCGCGCCATTCTGCGTGAGCTCGGCTCGGTGCTCGTCGCGTATTCGGGAGGCGTCGACTCCACGCTGCTGCTCAAGCTCGCCCTTGACGAGCTCGGCGGGCGCGCGGTCGCGGTGCTGGCGAGCTCGCCCGCCTACCCGGATTCGGAGCAGGAAGAAGCGCGCCTTGTCGCCAGGGCGCTCGGCGCGAGGCTGGTCGAGGTCACGACCGCCGAGGTCGAGCTCGAGGCCTACGCCCGCAACCACCCCGACCGCTGTTTTCACTGCAAAGAGGAGCTCTTCGACACCCTCGAGCCGGTGCAGCGCCGGCTGGGGCTGGCGCATCTCGCGTACGGCGCGACCGCCGACGACGCCGGCGACCACCGGCCGGGCCACGCGTCGGCCGTGCGTCGCGGAGTCCGCTTCCCGCTGCTCGAGGCTGGTATGGCGAAGTCCGAGATCAGGGCCGCGGCGCGCGAGCTCGGCCTGCCCAACTGGAACAAGCCTTCGTTCGCCTGCCTTTCCTCGCGCATCCCTCATGGCACGCCCGTGACCATGGCGGCGCTTCGCCAGATCGAGGTCGCCGAGGCCGCTCTCAAGGCTCTGGGGTTCTCCCAGGTCCGCGTGCGCCATCACGGTGATGTCGCGCGCATCGAGGTCGAGCCCGACGAGATCCCTCGGCTCATGCAGCAGCGCGAGAGCGTGGCGAGCGCGGTGCGGCAGGCCGGCTACAAGTTCGTCTCCGCGGACCTCGAGGGCTACGCGACAGGAAACCTCAACCGCACGTGGAAACCGGGCAGCTGAGCCCCCGCTCAGGCGCCCGGTCGTAGCCATATGAGCGGCGAGGTGATACTGAGCCTCGACGAAGGCACCACCGGCGCGGCGGCGATCGCGGTCGGGCTCGACGGCGAGGTCCGCGGGAAAGGCTATCGGGAGATCACGCAGCATTACCCGCAACCCGGATGGGTCGAGCACGACGCAGCTGAAATCTGGTCCGCCGTCGAGGCAAGCGCCCACGACGCGTTGAAGGCGGCGGGTGCGGCGCCACGCGAAGTCCTCGCCATCGGGATCACCAACCAGCGCGAGACGCTCGTCCTGTGGGACCGGCGCACGCTGCAGCCGCTGGCGCCGGCCATCGTCTGGCAGGACCGGCGCACTGCGGACCAATGCTCGCGCCTGCGTGATGCCGGTCACGAACAGCGTGTGAGGGAAATCACCGGCCTGGTCATCGACCCCTACTTCACGGCGACCAAGCTGGCCTGGGCCCTGAAGCACGTGGAGGGCGCGCGCGACGCGGCGGTCGGCACGGTCGACAGCTGGCTCGTGGCCAGGCTCTCGGAGGGCCGCGACCACGTGACAGACGCCTCCAACGCATCGCGCACTCTGCTGTTCGACATCGGCCACGGAACCTGGAGCGGGGAGATGGCCGATCTCTTCGGAGTCCCGCTCACCAACCTCCCGAAGGTCGTGGATTCGAGCGGCGAGATATCGCACTGCAACGGGGCGTTGGGTGGGGTGACCGCCCTGGTCAGCGGCATCGCCGGCGACCAGCAGGCTGCGCTCTTCGGCCAGGCGTGCACCTCCGAAGGCATGGCCAAGAACACATACGGAACCGGTTCGTTCGTCCTCATCCAGACCGGCTCGCATCGTGTCGTCTCGTCCTCGGGGCTGCTCACCACGGTCGCCTGGCGGCGAGGCGGGAGGTTGAGCTACGCGCTGGAGGGCGCCATCTTCGTCACCGGCGCGGCCTTGCAGTGGCTGCGCGACGGCCTGGGCATCATCGGCAGCGCCGCGGAGGCGGGACCGCTCGCCGAGTCGGTCCCGGACGCGGGCGGGGTGTTCCTGGTCCCGGCTTTCGTGGGCCTGGGCGCGCCCCACTGGGATCCCTACGCCCGGGGTACCATCGTCGGCCTCACGCGCGGCAGCGGCCGGGTGCAGCTCGTGCGCGCGGCCGTGGAGTCGATGGCCTATCAGACCCGCGACGTAATCGAGGCTATGGAGGGTGACACGGGCTCGCGTTTGAGCGAGCTGCGTGTGGACGGCGGAGCGGCGGTGATGGACGTCCTCTGCCAGTTCCAGGCAGACCTGCTCGGGATTCCCGTGCGCCGGCCGCGCCACACGGAAACCACTGCGCTCGGCGCCGCTTTCCTGGCCGGCCTCGGCGCAGGCGTGTGGGACGAAACCGGCCTCGCAGACCTCTGGAAGCTCGACCGGGAGTTCGAGCCGCGGATCTCGCGCGACCAGGCGGACTCCCTCCAGGCGCGCTGGCGGCAGGCGGTCGAACGGAGCCTGGGATGGGCCCTTGGGGAGCCGACCCCGGATAATCAGTAGTTCCTTGAGCACAGCGGAGCCCACCCAGCACAAGCGCCACCAGAACCTCTACGCCCATCACATGTGGAGGCAGCAGCGGTTCTTCGCCGCGTTCCTGGTGGTGGTGGGCGTGGCGATGACGGGGCTGGTGATCTATCAGCACCAGCTCACGAAAGCCAACAGCGCCGTGTGGCTGCTGTACATCCCGAGCGGCTTCCTCCTCGGAGGTGCGTTTCTCTTTTACCGCAGGCGCAGCCACGTGCAAGTCCAGGAGGCGGGGGTCAAGATCTCGACCCTTCGGTCGAGCGTGATGCTCGACTATGACTCCATCAAGTCGGTCAGGTCGCAGCCTCTTCGGACGCACTTCCTGGACCGGCGCAGCCGCATGGTGGCGCCGATCATGAAAACCCAGATCGACAAGCCCGCCCTGTTCATCCGCGTGCGCGGAGACGATGCCGAGCTGGCCGCTCTCAAGAAGAAGCTCGGGTCGCGACTCATGAGCGAAGACACCATCGCCATCCCGGTTCCCGATCCCGACGCGGCGGTCTGGGAGATCACCAGCCATCTGCCGGAGCGTCTTGGTCAAAACCAGGGCGGATCGAGGCGACGCAAACGGCGGCGGTGACAGGGCCCCGCGCCTACCAGCTGGAGGAGGCACCGACTCCCCGCTCCAGGCGCGACAGGACGTACTTCGACCGCTGGGATCTGGCCGCGGTGCTCGCCCTCACGGCGGTCGCGTTCGTGCTGCGGTTCTTCAGCCCGATACTGCCCGACTTCTTCCTCCACCCATTCCAGGGCCCGGTGATTACCAACTGCGTTTCCAAGACTCCGATCAACCCCACAGGCACCCCCGGGACCCTGTGCGGCCTCGCCTATCCCTTCAACCGCGGGTATCCGGATGCGAGCGGGCAGCTGTCGCCGCCCAACGGCCAGGTGTTCGATGAGATCTACTTCCCGGTCGACGCTTACAACGATGTCAAGGGCATGGAGCTGTGCCGGCCGACCACCCAGAACTGCCGGTTCAACTACTTCGACCCTGAGCCCCCGCTCGGCAAGCTGATGATCGCGGCCGGAGAATGGGGATACGGCTGGTATCGAGCGCATTTCACCGGTGTCACGGGCGACTACATCGACCTGGGCTTCAACACCTTCGGCTGGCGGATCGCCGCCTGCCTGTTCGGGACCCTGTGCATCCCGATGATGTACCTGTTCGCCCGCAGGCTTTGGCCGAACCGCCTGTTCGCCATCGCCGCAGCCACGCTCGTGTGCTTCGACGGCATGTTCTTCATCCAGTCGAGGATCGGGATGATCGACATCTTTCCGATCTTCTTCATCCTCTGCGCGTACTTCCTGTACCTCGTGCACGTCCAGAGCCGCACCGCGACCTCATCGCTCGTGTCACTGGTGGCGCTGGGGACGATCCTCGGCATCGGCATCGCGGCCAAGTGGATCGTCCTGGCCGCGTATGCCAGCATCGTTCTTCTGCTGGTGGTGAGGGCGATACGCCGCAACGTCGACTTCAACATCGGCCCGCCCGGGCGTCCCTTCTGGTCGTGGGGCAGGCCGGAGGGGACGACGATCCCAGGCGATGTTTACTGGCCGTCTTACGTTTCGGTCGCAATCATCGCGCTGGTGGTGATCCCGCTGGGCATCTACGTCGCCTCCTGGTACCCGTTCTTCGCCCGCGGTCAATTCCACAACCTGGCGGACCTCATCGACTACCAGAAGGCGTCGTACCTCTACCACGCGACCCTCAAGGCGACGCACCCTTATGGCTCGCAATGGTGGTCGTGGCCGCTGCTGTCCCGGCCCGTGCTGTATTACGCGGAGTACACGAACCTCGGCATCGACCAGTTCACCGGCCAGCCGCTCATCTCCAGGATGGCGAACCTCGGCAATCCGTGGATCTGGTGGACGAGTCTTCCGTGCGTGGTCTCTCTTCCGTACTTCATCGTGCGGTATCGGAGCTTTCCCGCCACCGTGATCCTGCTTGGCTTTTTGACCCAGTATCTGCCCTGGTCCCTGATCAGCCGGGTGATCTTCATGTACCACATGTTCGGCGGGCTCATCTTCATGATCCTCGCGCTTGCATTCGTCCTGACGCACCTGGCCGAGCGGCTGCGCCGGCCTCACCGGGAGCTCCTCGTGGCGGCCTTCCTCGGCACGGCGGTGCTCTTCTTCGGTTACTTCTACCCGGTCTGGACCGGCGTCCCCATATCGCAGTCCGCGTACTTCGAAGGAACCGGCACGCCGCCCTGGGGCCCCAAGACCTGGCTCGTCAACTGCCGCGACCTGCCCCCGGCGCAGGCCCAGCTCTTCTGTTGGAACTAGGGGCCGGCTTCTTCCTGGCCGCCGCTGCGGCCGCCGGCTTCGGGATCACATATCTGTGCGGGGTCGCGCTCAACCTCGAGGAGCGCATCGCGTTCGGCACCGTGCTGGGCGCCATGACCGCCGCCGGATCGACCTTCTTGTTCTCTCTCGCCGTGCGCGACGTCACGGTCGCGACCGACCTCCTTGGGTTGGCGATCACGCTCGCGATCGGAGCAGCGGGGGTTGCCCTGTGGCGCGTGCAGCTGACCGGCGACCTTGCCGACGCGCGACGCCGGTGGTTGAGCCCGCTGCGAAGCGCGAATCACCCATGGCCCCTCGCGGCGGTCGTGCTCGTGTGCGCAGCCTGGACCGTTCACTTCCTGCACCAGGCCTACGTCTACACGCCGGACGGCCTTTTCGCGGGCTACGTGAACATCTGGGGCGACTGGGCCGCGCACCTGAGCTTCGCCGGCTCGTTCGCTTATGGCCACAACTTCCCGCCCGAATACTCGATCGATCCCGGCCATCGTCTCGGTTATCCGTTCATGGTCGATTACCTGGCCGCCGACCTCGTCCCGCTGGGGTTCTCGCTGACGTCGTCGCTGGTGGCGACCACCGCGACCCTCGGCCTGGCGTTTCCAGCCGTGCTGTACCTGGCCGCGCAGCGATTCGCCGGCGGCCGGGCCGCCGCCACCATAGCGGTCTTTGTTTTTCTCCTGAGCGGCGGCCTCGGCTTCGTCTACCTGATCGGAGACCTGCAGCGGGGCGGTCTGGGCATCCTCGCGCACCTGCCGCGCGAGTACACGCTGAACCGTGACCTGAACTTCCAGTGGCTGAACCCGGTGCTCGCATACCTCGTGCCCCAACGCTCGACGCTGTTCGGCTTCAGCCTCGCTCTGATCGTGCTGGTCGTGGTCTGGCTGGCCGTTCGCGAGAAGCTGGGATGGCAGCCCTTTCTCTTTGCCGGCGTGGTGGCCGGCGTCATGCCGGTGTTCCACGTCCATGCATATGGCACCGTGGTCGCGCTGTCCACTTTCTGGGCGGTGTTCAACCGGCGCAGGGAGTGGCTCGCGTTCTTCGTGCCCGCCGTCCTTATCGGTGTGCCCATCGTGGCGTGGATGTGGCCCCCTGCCAACACGAGCATCTGCGGCGACCTGCCCTCGATCCACGGTTACTGCATAGAGCCGGGTTGGCTCTCCTTCGCGGACTTGCAGCGCGACGCTCCCGCGTGGATCGGCTGGGACTTCGCATGGTTCTGGATCAAGAACACGTCGGTGTTCATCCCGCTGCTGGTGGCGGCGCATGCGCTGCCCCGGTGGTTTCCCACCGGGTTCACGACCTCGTACGCGCCCATGTGGCTGTGGTTTGCGGTGCCGAGCCTGGTAATCCTGCAGCCGTGGGATTGGGACAACACGAAGTTCTTCATCTACTGGGCGCTGCTCGGCAGCGTGCTGGTCGGAGGGGTGCTGGCCGGGATGCTGCGACGGGGCGGGCTCACCGCCGCAGCCGCGTCCGTCCTGTTCGTCCTCCTCGGTCTGTCAGGAGCGCTCGACCTCTACCGCGCATCGGACTTCAGCATCAGCTCGGTGCAATTCACCGACGCAGGTGGCTTGCAGGTGGCAGCCTGGGTCAGGGCGAACACGAGCCCGACCGCGATGTTCGCCGTCGCCAACCAGCACAACAACCCTATTCCCACGCTGACCGGCCGCCGCGAGATGATCGGTTATCCGGGCTGGCTCTGGACGTACGGTTTGCCCGACTACGCGCAAAAGGGATCTGACGACAAGCTCATCCTCGACGGCGCGCCGTCGACTCCCGACCTGGTCCGCAAGTACCGGATCGACTACGTGATGATCGGGCCGCAGGAGCTGGCGCTCGGCGCCAGCCGGGCGTATTGGGACGAGCACGGGACCCTCGTCTACAACAACGGAGAATATGCGGTTTACCGCGTGAAGCCCGGAGGGTGAGAAGGCCTACGGCGCCGGGACGCTGATCGGGGGGCGTTCGGAGCCGCCGGTGCGCGAGCCCGGTGGCGCAGGCGGCTCGGTGCTCGACTCGATCGCCTGCTCGAGCCGGCGCGCGAGGCGCTTCATCTCGCGGTCGCCGCGGTCGAGCCGGTTGACGATCTGCAGCAGGATCTCGTCCTGGTGCATCAAGTGGTTCATCAGGGCCTTGAGCTCTTCTTCCGCCTTGACGTCGAGCTCGTAGTCGTGCTGGGCCCGGATGCGGTCGCGGTCGGCGATGCGGTTGAGGGCCATCAGGACGACCGAGATCCAGATGGCCGCCTCGAGGCTGAGGATGAAGTTGAGGAAGAGAAACGGGTAGCGGTCCCACGGCCGGATCACGTTGAAGGCGTTGAGCCCGACCCAGACGACCATGATGCCGACCTGGACCAGGACGAACACCCAGCTGCCGACAAGACGGGCGAAGTCTGCCGCGACGTGGTCGGCGAAGGTCTGCTTGCGCTCGACCTCACGGTTGAGGTCCCTGACGGGCGGATGGTCGTGCTGATGCTTGATCAGGTCGCGGGCTATGTCTTCTATTTCTCGGCCGATCGACATGGAACCTTCCTCTGGGGTTGCTGCGTTCAAACGGGCTGCAGCGCATAGCTTGGCCTAAAAGACCCATGACTGGCTACAGAAAGTAAGGCGGAGCCGGTTTGGGCTCAGCGGTAGTCGTGAGAGCGTTGGTGGGGTCGCGGCACTCCACGCAAGGCTTCGATGTGGCTCGCGAGGATCGAATAGACGCCGTCCTGGCGCTGCATCACGCCGTCGATGACCAGGATGGGTTGACGGTTGGCGACCTGGCGGTAGCGCTCGTAGACGTCGGGTTTGATGGTCACGTTGACCTGGCCGAACTCGTCTTCGAGGGTGAAGAATCGGATCTTCTTGGCGGTCGACGGGGCCTGGCGGGTGATCACGAGGCCCGCGACGCGGACCTGTCTGTGGTCGGGTATGCCGGCGAGCTGGTTGCTCTCCAGCGCCCCCATCGCGCGCAGGCGATCCCGGCAGAAGTGGATGAGGTGTTGGCCTGTCGACAGGTCGGAGATCCTGTACTCGAGCTGGTTGGCGTCGAAGGCGTCGATCTCGGGAAGGTCGGGAGCGGTGCCGTTGAGGCGCAGCTCCGCTTGCTTGTCGATGCCACGGCGCAGGCCATGGCCGTGCCAGCGCTCCTGCCAGCCCCACAGGAGCTCGCGTCTCGGCCGGCCGAGCGCATCGAAAGCGCCAACCATGACGAGGTTTCGGACAGCACGGGGCCCGACGGGACCGCCCCGCATGCGGTCTATGAAATCGTCGAAGGAACTGTACGGGCCGGCTCGCTCGCGCTCGGCGACGATCGCCTTGCGGCCGTCCTCGCCGAGGTCGCGAACGTAGTTGAGGCCGACTCGCATGGCGTTAACAGGCTGGGTTGACGCGATCGATACGCTGGTTTGAGGTTGGCCGGTGGGGGAGGGCGGCCGGGCGGAGGAGGGAGGGCCCTCGGAAAGGCGCGCCTGTTCGCGGGTCGCGAACAGAGGCAGAGGTTCGGGCAGGCACCGCACGTCCGAGCGGTTGATGTCCACGGGAAGCGCCGTCATCCCATGGCGCTTGAGGTCCTCGACCAGGACGCTGGGGTGGTAGAAACCCATCGGCTGGTTGTTCAACAGGCCGCAGCCGAACTCGACCGGATGGTTGAGCTTGAGCCACGCGGTCTCGTAGGACGTGCGCGCGAAGGCGGCGGCGTGGGAGCGGCAGAAGCCGTACACCGCAAATCCCTGCACTGCGGCGAAGAGCTGGTCGGCGACTTCGCGAGGCACCTGGTTGGCGAGACAGCCGTCGATGAAATCTCCTTCGAGCGACGACATCTCGACGCGGTTGAGGTGCCGGGTCATCGCCCTCCGGAAGCCGTCGGCACGGCTCGGCGCCATCCCTGCTACGTGCATGGCGATCTCGATGATCTGCTCCTGGTAGAGGATCACCCCGAGCGTGTCCTTGAGGATCGGCTCGAGCAGCGGGTGCGCATAGGTGACATCCTCGCGGCCCTGCTTGCGGCGGATGTAAGGATGGACGGCGTTGCCCTGGATCGGACCGGGCCGGATGATCGCCACCTCGACCACCAGGTCGTTGAAGGTCTGCGGGCGGGTGCGGGGCAGAGTCTGCATCTGCGCGCGAGACTCGATCTGGAAGACGCCGATGGTGTCCGCGGCGCTGCACATCTCGAACACCCGCGGGTCGTTGAGCGGCAGCTGGTCGAGGTCAGGGCGCGTGCCGGTCCTGTCCCGGATGAGCTCGAGAGCCTCAGCCACGACCGAGAGCGTGCGCAGGCCGAGCATGTCCATCTTGATCAGCCCGAGGTCCTCAACGTCGTCCTTGTTGAACTGGACGACGCGGCGCCCCTCCATGGTCGCCGGCTCGACAGGCGCGATGTCGACCAGCGGCTCGCCCGTGACCAGCATCCCGCCGTTGTGGATGGAGAGATGCCGCGGAAAATCCTGGACCTCCCGGCAGAGCTCTAGGAAATGCTTCCAGCTCGGAGGCCTCATCTCCGGCGGCGGGACCGCCTCCATCATCGAGTCCTCGACGTCTTCGGTGAACCACCGATCGACTCCCTTGGCGAGCCGGTCGAGCAGCTCTGCCGAGAAGCCGAGCGCCTTGCCCACCTGCCGGATCGCCATGCGCGGCTGGAAGGTGACGACGTTGCAGACCATCCCCGTCCGTTCCCAGCCGTACTTGTCATAGACGTACTGGATCACCTGCTCGCGGTGCTCGGTCGAGAAGTCGATGTCGATGTCCGGTGTGCTCGTCATCTCCTCGTGCAGGAATCTCTCGAACAGCAGGTTGTGCTCGATCGGGTCGACGCGTGTGATGCCGAGGACATACGCGACTATCGAGTCGGCGGCCGAGCCGCGGCCCTGTCCCGGGACGCCGTGCTCGCGGGCGAACCGCATGAGGTCCCAGTTGATGAGGAAGAATTCCGCGAGCCCCGTCTTCTCGATCACTTCCAGCTCGCGTTGCAGCCGGCGCGCGACCGCGGGCGTGATCGGCCGGTAGCGATCTCGAACGCCCTCGAAGCAGAGCTTGTAGAGAAACGAGAAGGGCGTTTCGCCGGCGGGCACCGGGTAGCCGGGAAAGCGCACCCGGCGGAAGTCGAGGTCCACGTCGCACTGCTGCGCGATCTCCCACGGCGTGGCGAGAGCCTCGGCATGACCCTTGAACCACGGCCTCATCTGCTCGCCGCCCTTCAGGTGATGCTCCGAGTTGGGGAAGAGATGGGGCCGCGCCTCTTCGAGCGTGGCGCGGTGGCGGATCGCGACCAGCACGTCGTGCAGCCGTCGCCGTTCGGGCAGGTGGTAGTGGACCTGGTTGGTGGCGACCGCCGGTGCGCCGCAGCGCCTGGCCATCGCAGCGCGTCCCTCGAGGACCCACCCGTCCTCAGGACGCATGTGGTGGTAGAGCTCGCTGAAGACGTTCTCCTTGCCCAGCGCGTCTTGCAGCTCGCGCAGCCGCTGCTCCTGGTCGGTGGGACTGAGGTAGAAGAGGTCGCCTCGGTGCTCGGCGACCCGCGCCAGCGTCGCGCGCGCCTCCCCTTTCGGCTGGTCGGCGTGGGCGAAGCTCAGCAGCCGGCATAGGTTGGAATAACCGCGCAGGTTGCGCGCGAGCAGGATGAGCTCGTCTCCATCGACCTCGAGGGCGGCGCCGATGATCGGCTTGACGCCGAGCTTGCGGCAGGCCTGGAGAAACCTCACCGCGCCATAGACGCCGCCGTGGTCGGTGATGGCGAGCGCCGGCATCTCGAGCTCGGCTGCGCGCGCGGCCAGCTCGGCCGGGTGCGAGCCCCCGTCCAGGAAGGAGAAATTGGAGTGGCAGTGCAGCTCGACGTAAGGGTTCATAGCACGCCGCCTATGCTTTCCGCATGACCGGTAGGCGCAGCGCCGCGCGCTGCAGCTTTTGCGGTAAGAGTCAGGACCAGGTCCGGAAGCTTGTCGCCGGTCCGGGTGTCTTCATCTGTGACGGCTGCATCGAGCTTTGTAACGAGGTCCTTCGCGAGGATGGAACCGCCGCGCCAGGAACGGCCCGTTACCGCACGGGGCCGCGCCAGAGGACTCTTTCGGGCTGGTTCCACAACCTCTTTCGGGCGCACGGCTACCTGGCGTAGCCAGGCGACACGAATTGGGGATTGCCATCCCTTCGATAGACGCGATACGTTAAACAACGGCCCCGAAGGGAACGTGCGAGGGATCTGGCACCAGCCGCAAGGCAGGCGCCGGAGCCAGCGAAGCGAACCGGCGGGGTCATTTCTTTTTCCCAGGAGGTTTCGACTGTGCTCTCCGACGATGAGTTTCTGCGCGCCTTTTTCAACCGGACCCTGGCCAGCTCCGAGTTTCGCAATCGCGAGCATTTACGCCTTGCCTGGCTGGCGGTCCGACGTCATGGCGGCAGCGCAGCGGAGGAGGTCGTGACCGCCGGCATCCGGAAGTTCGCGGAGCACAACAGCCACCGGCCGCTCTACCACGACACCATGACCAGGTTCTGGGTGCGGCTCATCGACCACGCCGTTTCCGACCGGCCAGAGATCGTGGACTTCGAAGAGTTTCTCTCCGCGTACCCGTTGCTGCTCGACAAGAACACTCCTCTGCGGCACTGGAGCCGCGAGGCGATGTTCGATGCCGAAGCGCGTGCCGGCTGGCGTGAGCCCGACCTGGTCGCTGTGCCGTTCTGACCGGGGCATCAGCCGCAGCTCCGACGTCGGGTCCGCGCGCGAGCTGCTGATAGAGGTCCATCTGCGGAGGGATGGCGAGGACCTGACCTTCGTCGGTCTGCATGTTCGCATGTCAAGGCTCTTAACCACTGGACTTGCGAATCAGCCGAGGTAGCTCGCAATGGTCTCGGTCAGCGATTCGAGGGGGAGCCGGTAACGATCGAGGCGGCCTGGCTCAGAGCTCCCGTCCGGACGAAAGTGCAGCTCGTAGTACGGGCCGCTGGTCCCAGCGATCGACGGCAGCTCCAATGTAGGAACAACCAGGCAGTTTTCATGGAACCGGCGCTCGGGAACGATCCAGGCCAGGGCCACGACAAACGTGGACGGTGAAGCGACAAAGCTTGCCCGGTCAACCAGGACGTTGCGATACGCGTGAGGTTGGTCCAGCTGAGAGGTCTTAACCTGAATTCCCACCGTCCCGCCTGTTGCCAGGCGTCGCACGATGACCTCAGCCGTTTCGTTGTCGGGAAAGGGGCGAAACAAGCCGCAGCTTTCAAGCAGTACCATGCGGCGGCAGACTTCCTGCTCTCCCCAGAAGCCGATCACGCGGTCCTCGTCAGGAACCGCCTGTGTCTGCAGCCTGGCCGCCAGCGCCGGTCGGTGGGCTCCGAGCCGTTCTGCCAGCCCATCGATCGCCACCAGGTCCTCGGTCCACTTGTGATCCGGGATCGGATGCATGGGCATATCCGCGACCAGCCTCAGCCGGCCAGCGTCAACGATGCGGCCGGCCTTCCTCCTGAACGTGGCGGCATCCGCCACAAGAGCAAACGGCCCCAGGTGATCTCCGTCGAGGTGGACGCCTACGATGAGCTGGTCGTCGGTATAGAGATCGTTGTCGAAGACCGCGATGGGAGCCTCTGCAGAATGCAAGAAGGTCTTCGCCTTCACCTGCAGCGCGAGGTAGGCGCCGTCGCCGAGGCGGTGGATCAATCCATCGATGCCTCGGTCGAGCATCGGCAGGAAAACGTGCAGACCGCCGCCTGACTGCTCGATCAGAGCAGCCCACACGAGGAATTCGGCGGTCTGACCGATGGCGTCCTCGCTGCCGGGTGGCCACGGGGCGGATCCGGGCATGGCAAGTTGAGAGTAGTTGAGGATTCGCGATCAGTCATAGACCCGCTCCACGAACCACCGGTCGCGCCGGAGGTCGTGGTACAGCTCGCACAGGAGGCTGCTGTTGAGCAGCGCCTTCCAGTACTCGCGGACCACCGGCTCCTTCCACCACTCGGTCTCCACCTTCCAGCGCGCGATCGGATCGATCGACCCGCTGAAGACGCCCGAGATGAAAGACGGTGTGCCGTCTTCGGCGAGCGTGACCACGACGGCAGCCGGTGGCGACAAAAGCCTCGTCATGCGAAGCGCTCGGAGGGGATGGGGGAGGAGAGGAGCACCGGCCGCGGCTTGCGCACCATTGCTTCGCCGTGGCGTTCCTGCAGCCGCTCTAGCGCGGCGATCACCTCATCGCTGTTTCCATCCCCGCCCGCCCAAAGTCTCAGCTGGCGCCGCCCCGCGCCTTCGAGGACCGGCAGCTCGATCCACAGCTCGGTGACCGGAGCGCGCGGCCGCCACTCCTTGATCCACGAGCCGATGAGCCCAAACAGCTCGGCGGCGCTGCTCAACGAATGGCGGACGACAGCCTCGCGCTTCTCCTGGTCGCCTGGTTCGAAGACCAGTCGCACGCGAACATGCCTGGCGCCAGCGCCGCGCAGCCCGAGCTCGCCGGCAAGGTCACCGCACAACGCGCGTGAGACGAAGAGCAGCGCCTCACGGTCCTCCACCGGTTCTTCGAACTGCCGGTGTGCGCTGGTGAAAAGCGGAGGGTGCCACTGCTGCAGCCGGTCGGGCTCGAGCCCGCGCGCGAGCAGAACGGCATGGCGGCCCGCGCGCCCAAGCTGGCTCTCCAGCTCTCGTGGACCGACGGCCGCCACCGCGGCGAGCGTGCGGAGACCGAGCAGGTCCAGCCTTTCGAGTTGCTCCGGGTCGAGCGGCAGCTCATGTGCGGAGAGTGGAGCGAGGAACGACCTCGCGTCGTCGATGCGCATCAGCCTGCCCGGCCTTGCCCGCTCAGCGGCGAGCCGCGAGGTGAACGGCCCGGCCGCCAGGCCCAGCCGCGGTTCGCGGCCGGTCGCCGCACGCAGCCGTCGCCGTGCTTCGCGGATCGATTCACCCGAGCGCACGACCCCACCCACGTCGAGCCATGCGACGCCTTCGACGCGCACGTCGACCACCGGCGCGAGGTCGTACAGCGCGGAGGAGACCAGCTCCCGCAGGTGGAATGCGGCTTCGGGATCGGGAGCGAGGAACGTCGCCTGCGGGCAAAGGTGCTCGGCCTGGCGCAGCGCCATGCCCGGCACGACGCCGAAGGGGAGCGCTTCATCGGAAGCGGCGACGACGTGCTCTTCCCACAGTCCGACGATCACCGGGGTCCCATAGAGGTCCGGCCGTCGCGCGAGCTCCAGGTGACCGGCTAGACCACAGCAGATTCGCATTCGGGCAGCTCGGCGACGTGGATGGGAGCTTCTGAAACTCGAACCGGTTGGTCGAACAGCGGCTGCGCGCCCAGTGGGTAGCGGATCTCCAGCTCGGTCTCTTTAAGCGGCGGCGCCACACGGTTCTTCACGCAGCGCGCGGAGGCTCGCAGCCCGACCAGCTGCCCGCGCTCCCAGATCCAATCGGTCCGCGAGAAACCGAGGCTCAGGCTCGAGGCGTGGGCGATGGCTCGGCCGGGAGCATCCACCACTCCGACCAGCACGGTCCCCGACCGGTTCGCCCCGGCCTCGATGGGACCCAGCCAGTGCTCCGGGACCTCCCCGATCAAAAGGATGAAGCCCGCGCCCGCCCTGGTCAGCGCCGCCGCCGCCTCGCCGGCGATTTCAGGAGCCGGCGCGCTGACCACGGTCAACGCGCTCAGCTCGGGATAGAAGGGAAGCACCGTCCAGGGATCGAACGACGATCCACCGTCGATCACCATCGCGTGGGCGAACTCGTGAGTCGCGTGGGCGAGCAGAGCCAGGGCGAGCGTGAGCTTGCCGCAGGTTCCGCTCCCGGTGAAAAGGGCCAGCCGGCCGCGGGGCAGGCCGCCGATCCCGGTCAGACGGTCGAGCGGCGTCCGGCTGGGCCAGGGCTGCGGGGGCGGCAGCTCGGCCGCCCGTGTCAGCGCCTGGCTGCCGAAACGGACCCGAATCGAGTCAATGGCAAGGTGGAGCTTGGATTCCTGCATCTCTTTCTGGAGTCCTCCGCGATCAAGACGCAGGGCGGGAATTGGAGGGCAACGCTGACCATATCGAACAGATGTTCGTAAGTCAAGCCCTTCTATCTATATGTATGCAGCTCCGAGCCCCTGTGACGGCTAGCGTGGCCTGGGTGGCCGGGTTTATCCCGGCCACGACTTTGTCTTCAGCACCTCCGACGTCGCAAGGAGGGAGGGAGAGCATGAGAGGGAACCCGTGGGTTCCCTTTCATAAGCAGAACCCCGTGGGTTCCCTTTCATAAGCAGAACCCGTGGTTCCCTCTCATATATGTAGCGCCGGGGCTCCACAGAACCCCGGCGCGTCACGGACGAATCGAAAATCGATTGAAGAAGTTGTTACTTCTTCTTCGCGGCCTTCTTCTTGGCTGCCGGCTTCTTCGCGGCCTTCTTCTTAGCTGCCATGATCCTTTACCTCCTTAGTTAGCGATTGAGCTTTGCCACGGAGTCCCACGAAGAGATCTCCGAGACATGAGCCTTGCGTGAAATGGATCGTGCACTCGCGGCGGATGCGGTCGCCTCTGTGGCGGCAACCACGAGTGACATCACCATTCGAGGTTGTTTGATACCTCAATGGAACGCTCACGTCAAGAGATGAGCCGGAATTCCACAGAATCCCGGCTCGTGACGTACGACTAGAAATCGACTGAAAAAGTAGTTGTTACTACTTCTTCTTCTTAGCGGCGGCCTTCTTGGCTGCCGGCTTCTTCGCGGCCTTCTTCTTAGCTGCCATGTTCTTTACCTCCTTCTACTGGTGATGCGGACCCGATAGGTTCCATGGTTTGGTGGGTGCCGAGTCCTGGTGAGACGTGATTAACGATCTCTCCTGCACGGACCTCCTCTGCAACCCCACGGGCTTCGCCGCGGAGCCTCAATGACGAGGACTCCGAGGCGTTGTCGGTTGTACGAAATGGACGGCTCACTCGAGTCGGGTCCGTCGCCTCTGTGGTGGCAACCACGAGCAGCATCGCCATACAGGTTGTTGTGATACCGGAATGAACCCACTCACGTCAATGGTTCGCGCGGAATTTTTTTGTGATGTCGCCAGAAATTTTCGCGATGCGCGCCGACGACGACTCTCATCGACGTGGCGAAAGACTGCGACGATAGACGTCATGCGAGTCATCCTCGGTCACGGAGCGTCGGGCAACGCGGCGTCGATGAAACCCTATGTCGTCGGTTTCAAGAAGCGAGGAATCGATGCCGTCGCAGTGGACCTCCCGCGCGGCGGCGCAGAGAAGGCGGTCCCGGTTTTCATCAAGGCGTCGGGTCGAGGTCATGAGGTCATCGGTGGCGGTCAATCGTTCGGAGGACGCGTCGCCAGCATGGCCGCCGTCGAGGCCGACTTCGGCGGGCTCATCCTTTTTTCGTACCCGCTTCATCGCCCGGGGTTCACGGACCAGATGAGGATCGCCCACCTGCCATCGATTCGATGTCCGACCCTGTTCATGAGCGGAGACCGCGACCCGTTTGCCCGAATCGACCTCCTGAAGGAGATGGTCAAGCTCGTCCCCAACTCGCGGCTGGAGATCTTCAAGGGCCAGGGCCACGGACTTCTCAAAGTGCTGGACCAGGCCCTGGACGTGGCTGCGGATTTCATCCATTCTGAGATCAAATGACGGCCAGCCAGCACATGGTCCAGGCCAACGGCCTGCGGTTTCGAGCGATGGTCGATGGACCGCCCGATGGAGAGCTTTTCATCCTGCTGCACGGCTTTCCCGAAGGCGCGGAGTCCTGGTCTCAACAGGTCGATGCGGTGGCGCAGGCCGGTGGCCTCGCGCTGGCGCCGGATCTTCGCGGCTATGGCTTGAGCGATGCTCCGCAAGGAGTGGAGCGCTATGCGATCGGCGAGCTGGTGGAAGACGTCGCCGGCCTCATCAAAGCTTTCGGCCGGTCCGAGGCTCACGTCGCGGGCCACGACTGGGGCGCGATCATCGCGTGGTTTTTCGCGAGCCGCCACCCGGAGATGACGAGGACCTTGACCGTATTGTCGGTGGGTCACCCGGCCGCCCTCGCCGCTGCTGGGCGTGAGGACCAAGATCAGCGAGCGCGATCGCGCTATATCGCGTTATTCCTCCAGGAGGGCAAGGCTGAAGAGGTGTTGTCGGAAGAGAACCATCGAGGACTGCGCGCGATGTTCGCCCTCGGCCCCAACCCCGGGGCGGTGCCGCGCACGGTGGTCGACCACTTCGTCCGATCGCTCTCCCGCCCCGGCCGCCTCACCGCCGCGCTCAACTACTACCGGGCGAACTTTTCAGCAGGGGCTGCGTGGGCGGCGCTGGCGCAGCAGGTCAAGGTGACGGCGCCGACGACGTTGCTGTGGGGAGACCAGGACCCGGCCCTCGGTAGGCGCGGCGCCGAAGAGACCGCTAGCTTCATGGATGCCGATTACAGGTTCGAGATCCTGAATGGCGCGGGCCACTGGCTGCAGTTCGAACGGCCGGACGCTGTGAGCCGCTCGCTCACGCAAGCCGCGCACTGATTAAGCTGTTGGCGGTGCTGAACCGGTCCGACCAGGAGCGGCGGAATGGCTTGCGCCGCCTCGACGACATTCTCGAAACGCTGGAGCAGCTCAACCTCCACGACAAGACGGATCTGCCCGATCCGGTAGCCGAAGCGTTGGTGATGCTCGGCATCGAGGGGCCGCATTCGATTCCGATCCCACAGCTCATCGAACGCGTGTGGGCGATGCAGCAGCCTTATCTGATCACGATCGTCGTGGAGCGCCGCCGCCGCCGCCGCCGCAAGGTTTCGGTCGACGCCGACCCCGACGCCGACGCTGACGCCGGCCCTGCCGAACCGCCGAGCTGAGACCCAGCGACTGGCTCGACGTCTTCTCTCGCATCGGCGCCGGCGTGCGCGCCGCCGTCCTGCCTCTCGCCGGAACTGAGGCCGGGCGCGTCCAGCTGAGCATCGGCGCCGGCGGCGACACGACCATGGAGGTCGATCGCGTCGCCGAAGCGGTCGTGTTCGCCGAGTTGGAGCGCCTGGCCGAGCGGGGCGAGCGATTCTCAGTGCTGTCGGAGGAGGCCGGTCACCGCAGTTTCGGGGCGGAGTACCCGCTGGTCCTCGTCGACCCGGTGGACGGCAGCCTCAACGCCAAGCAAGGGCTGCCCCTGTTTGGGCTGATGCTAGCCGTGCTCGATGGGCAGGCCGTCGGCGACACCTATGCGGGCCTGGTCATGAACCTCAACACCGGCGACGAGTGGACCGCGATCCGCAAGCAGGGGGCGTGGCACGCAGGCAAGGCGCTGGAGGTCCTGCCCAGGTCCGACGGCAAGCGCATCCAGCTGTTGGGCCTGGAGAGCACGCCGCGCGCGCTGGCGCTCGCCGGCGCCCTCGTCGAGCGGTCTAGCAAGATCCGCATACTGGGCTCGATGGCGCTCGCGCTGGCCCACACCGCATCGGGGGGGTTGGACGTGTTCTGCGCGCCGATCCCGGTCCGCATGTTCGACACTGCGGCGAGCCTGCTGCTGATTCGCGAGGCCGGCGGCACGGCGACCGACATGGAGGGCAGGCCGATCGACCGGCTCCTCTGCACGCTCGACAGCCGCTCGACCCTTTTGTGCGCGCCCAACCCCGAGCTCCATGCGCAGGCGCTGCGGATCCTCGAAGGACAGGCATGACCCTCGATCCCGACCGCACCGTCTTCGTCATCCTCAGCTTCGAGGGGCCGGACCTGTACAGCCAGGCGGGCGGGCTCGGCGTGAGGGTGAAGGGCCTCTCGCGGGCGCTCTCCGAGCTCGGCTACCAGACATACCTCTGCTTCTGCGGTGACCCCGACCTGCCTGGCGAGGAGGACCACGAGGCGGGCAGGCTGCACTACCGGCGCTGGTGCCAGTGGATCTCGGCCCGCCACCGCGGGGGCGTGTACGACGGCGAGGAGGGAAAGATCCGCGATTGGAATTCGAGCCTGCCGCCGAGCCTCGTCGAGAACGTGATCGCCCCGGCGGTGGGCACCGGCAAGCATATCGTCGTGATGGGCGAGGAATGGCACACGTCCTGGTCGATGGCCCTCATCTCGGACATCCTTTATCGACGCGGCCTCCGCGACCGCGTGGTCATGCTCTGGAACGCCAACAACACGTTTGGCTTTAACCGCATCGACTGGGCGCAGCTGACCGTCGCGACCACCCTTACGACAGTCAGCCGCTACATGAAGTTCAAGATGTGGGAGGGCGGCCACAACCCGCTCGTCATCCCCAACGGCATCCCGAGGTCTTCGATCCGCGATGCAGACCCGGAAGCGGTCGCCGAGCTGCGGGCCGCCGCGGCCGCGGACCACTTCTGCTTCAAGATCGGCCGGTTCGACCCGGACAAGCGCTGGTTGATGGCCGTGTCGGCGGCCGCGTACATCAAGCGCCGGGGCAAACGCGTGAGGCTCCTGGTCCGTGGAGGTCGCGAGCCCCACGGCGCCGAGGTGATCGCCCACGCCCAACACCAGGGGCTGACGGTCCTTCATACCGCCACGCCGCCCGATCCCGCCGGACTCTCAACCCTCTTGCGCGAAAACCCCGACGCGGATGTGATCAACCTCACGAGCTTCGTTCCGGACTCGCTGGTCGGCGCCGTGTATGCGGCCTGCGACGCGGTGCTCGCCAACTCGGGCCATGAGCCATTCGGCCTGGTCGGTCTCGAGGTCATGGCGGCGGGCGGCCTGGCGGTGACGGGGTCGACCGGAGAGGACTATGCGGAGGCTTACCGCAACGCGCTGGTCCTCGAAACTGACGACCCGATCGAACTGGTCACCGAGCTGAACCTCTTGAAGGACAGGCCAAAGCTTGCGGCCTCGATGCGGAGGCGTGGCCGAACGACCGCCAGGGATTACGTCTGGGAGAAAGTGATCCAGCAGCTGCTCCTGCGCATCGAGTTTGCCGCCGCGCTTCAGGCGGTGACCCTGCCGGACGGCGGGCAGCCGGCCGGCAGACCGCCGCGGACGCGCGCCGCCAGGCCTGTCCCGAACCCGAGGGTCGCGCATGGCTGAGCGGATGGTCGCTTACACGGTCGTCCACCAGCCGCGCAGGCTGCGCCTGCCGGCCCGGGTGATCCCGCCGTGAACTCCGGTCGACGACTTCGCCTCGTATCTCTTCGACGAGGAGATGGACCATCGCTACTTCGACAAGGTGGCCCAGTACTCCTACACGCCGGCCACGGCGATGTTCCGCGACCTCACCAAGCGGGGCTGGCGGATGTCCATTGGTTTCAGCAACTCCTTTCTCGTGCAGGCCGAGCGCTGGAGCAAGAAGGTCCTCGACTCGTTCAAGCGCCTGTGCGCCAGCCCCAACGTCGAGGTCGTCTGCGTGGAGCCCTTTCACTCGTGGCTGCTCTACATGGACATCGTCGCGTTCAAGGAATCGATGCTATGGGCACGCAAACGGCTGGAGGACGTCTTCCAGACGCCGGTCGCGGTCGCCGACACCACCGAGATGTTCATGTCCAACGATGTCTACTTCGCGCTCCAGCAATGCGGGTTCACCGGGGCTTTCATGGAAGGCAGGGTCTGGCAGATGGGCTGGCGGGAGCCGACGCACGTCTATCGCTATCCCGGCCAGCGCATGGGCCTCCTGGTCCGGCATCACGACCTCTCAGATGACGTGGGCTACCGGTTCTCGAACCGCGGCTGGAAGATGTGGCCCCTCATGTCGGACACGTACGCATTCTGGCTGCGTGAGACCTGGGGAGACCTCGTCACGGTCGGCTGGGACTACGAGACGTTCGGCGAGCATCACCGCCAGGACTCGGGCATCTTCGAGTTTGTGCGGGCGCTGAACACGCAGCTGCGCAGGCGCAAGGTGAGGATGATGCTCCCGTCGGAGGCGATCGGCGAGCTCGCCGACCCGCGCTACGAGATCCCGCTCAACGAGTACGGCACCACGTGGGCCGGCGAGGGCGGGATGGAGTTCTTTCTCGGCAACCCCGCGCAGCAGGGCATCTTCCGCCTGATGCATCACGCGTACTCCAAGGCGCGGCTCACCGGCGACCCCGCGCTGATCGACATCGCGAGGTGGCTGCTCCAGTCGGACAACCTGCACCTCATCCAGTGGTACGGGCGGTCTGGATCGGAG
The DNA here is from genome assembly GCA_049582065.1 of Candidatus Dormiibacterota bacterium. GTDB lineage: Bacteria > Chloroflexota > Dormibacteria > Dormibacterales > Dormibacteraceae > DATKSS01. The sequence continues at coordinate 22,673 of JBAUTF010000014.1, forward strand.
GCGGAGGTCAGCGCTTACTTCACGCCGGACGAGTGGTGGATGCTAGGCGGCCACGGCATCGTGCGAGAGCAGCAGCGGGTCTACCTCAACTTCATCCGCGCCCTCGACGACTACGCTGGATAGCTCATGAAGCCGCTCAACGTCGCGTTCATCTGGCACATGCACCAGCCTTACTACAAGGACGACCTCACCAGCACGTACCTGCTGCCCTGGGTCCGCCTCCGCTGCGTCAAGGACTACCTCAAGATGCCGTCCCTGCTCGATGGCTACCCCAGGGTCCGCTCGACGTTCAACCTCGTGCCTTCTCTCCTCGCCCAGATCGAGGACTACGGCAAGGCCGAGTCGGTCGACCTGTTCCTCAACCTCAGCAAGCGAAACGCCGCCGAGCTGTCGGCCGAGGAGCGCGACTTCCTCCTACGGTGGATGCGCGAGTCGCCGCGCGCGCTGAGGGTCCAGCAGTCTCCGCGCTACCTCGAGCTCGCCTCGCGGGCGCTCGACGCCCAGTTCACGACCACCGACATCCGCGACCTCCAGGTCTGGTTCAACCTCGCCTGGTGCGACCCCGCATGGATGGAGTCCGACCCGATGCTCGCCGAGCTCAAGCGCAAGGACCGAGACTATTCGGAGCAGGACAAGTCGGTCCTCCTCGACGCTCAGCTCGAGAGGATGCGGCTCGTCATCCCGAAATATCGGGAGCTGGCCGACCGCGGGCAGGCCGAGCTGACCTTCTCGCCGTACTACCACCCGATCCTGCCTCTGATCTGCCACGTCGACTCGGCTCGCAGCGCCAGCCCCAACCTGCAGCTGCCGGAGCGCCATTTCTCGCACCGCGAGGACGCCGAGCGCCAGATCGACCTTGGTCACAGCCTGTTCGAGAGGCTGCTCGGCCGCCGGCCCAGGGGAATGTGGCCGTCGGAGATGGCGGTGGGGGAGAGCGTGATCGGCCTTGCCGCCAAGGCGAACGTGGAATGGATGGTCAGCGATGAGGAGGTGCTCGCCCGCTCGCTGGAAGGCAACTTCTCGCGCGACGAGCACCTGTACTCGCCCAAGCGAGTCGACCGGGAGGGCGGCACCGTGTCGCTGGTGTTCAGGGACTCGCAGCTTTCGAACGTGATCGGGTTCGACTACCAGGGCATGGGTGCGGTCGACGCCGCCCGCGACCTGATGGGTCGTCTGAGGCGGATCCGAGACGTGCAGGGCCACCGCGACTTCCTGGCCGTGGTAGCGCTCGACGGCGAGAACGCTTGGGAGTTCTATCCGCGTGACGGCCACGATTTCCTGAACGCGCTCTACACCGAGCTCGACGCGAGCAGCGACATCGTCACCACCACCGTCTCCGACTTCCTGGCCGAGCACCCTTCTCAGCAGCAGCTGCACCACCTGCACACCGGGAGCTGGATCGGCGCGAGCCTGGACACGTGGATCGGCGATCCCGAGCACAACGTCGCTTGGGACCTGCTCGCCGAGACTCGAGAATGGCTCGAGGCCGAGTCGCACAGCCGGCCGAAGGAGTCGGAGCAGGCGGCCCTCGCCTGGCGCGAGATCCTGATCACCGAAGGCAGCGACTGGTTCTGGTGGTTCAGCCGAAAACACGACTCCGGGATGGACCCCATCTGGGACAACCAGTTCCGCCTCCACCTGCGCAACGTCTACAAGCTGATGAGCGCGCGCGCTCCGGCGATACTCTTCCAGCCGATCATCAAGCGCGCCCCGACCCAGGAGCGTGGAGTCCCAGCGGTCCCGATCAGCCCCAAATCCCGCCTGGACCCGTCGTGGGCGCAGGCGGGGTACTACCTGGTCGGGTCCGGTTTCGGGGCGCTGCACCGCCCGGCCGGAGTCCTGGAGCGTGTCTTCTACGGCAACGACGACGACAACGTGTACTTCCGGCTCGACAGCCACCGGACGACCCAGGAGCTCGAGGCACAGCGGATCGAGTTCTGGCTCTACTGCTCGGGCGCTCCGGCCGGCGACGGCGGCGGAGAGATCAGCCTGCCGCTTTCGGTCTCGGCGATGGCCGACCTCGACTTCGAGCCCGCCTACGTGGTGAGGATCGTTCCGAGCGCCGGCACGGCATCGTTGACGGTGGCGCGCATCGTCGAGCCGCAGACCAAAGCGGTCGCCGAGAGCACATGGGACGTCGCCGACCCGTTCTTCATCACGGTCCCGTTCAAGCAGCTCTCGAAGCGGCCCGGAGACACGCTTGAGGTGGCGATCGTCGTCAGCCGCGACGGCCATGACATCGAGGAGGTCCCGCCCTCGGGCTCACTCGGGGTGCGCGTGCCGGGCCAGGCGCCCTCGGTCGAGGCGGAGCGTGCCAAGCACCTCAAGGTGCTGGTCGCCACGGCCGAGCTTGCCCCGTTCGCCAAGCTCGGTGGGGTCGCCGACGTGGCAGCGGCGCTCTCCAAAGAGGTCAGGCGGATGGGCCACGACGTCCGCGTGGTGCTTCCGCGGTACCGGCAGGTCGACCTCGCGCGGTTTGCGCTGCGCCCGGTGGTCAGCGATCTGTCTGTGCCGCTGGGCACGCAGACGCTGCAGGCGACCATCTATGAAGGCCGCCTCGCCGAGATGGTCGTCTACTTCGTCGACTGCCCGGCCCTGTACGACCGCGACGGGATGTTCGGATTCGGAGACGACGACGCGCGATCGGTCTTCTTCTCGAGGGCGCTGCTGGAGATGCTGCCGGCCCTTGGGTTCTTCCCCGACGTCATCCATTTGCACGACTGGTACGCGGCCCTGGTGCCCAACCTGCTCGATCGTGTGTACACGACCGGGCCGTACACCGAGATCGCGACCACGCTGACCATCCACAACCTGGCGGCACAGGGCGTGTTTGGGTTCGGCGCCCTCATGCTCGCCGGCCTCCAGGACTGGGGTCTGATCAGGTTGGGTATCCCCGGCCTCGACAACGTGGTCAACGTACTGGGGCGGGGGATCCATTTCGCCGACGTCGTCAACACGGTGAGCGAGCGTTATGCGAAGGAGATCCAGACGCCAGAGTTCGGCGAGGGCCTCGACGAGCTGCTGCGCCAGAACACGTTCAAGCTGCATGGCGTCGTCAACGGAATCGATTACGACATCTTCGATCCGGAGCGTGATCCGAACATCCCTCATCACTATTCGGCAGCATCGCCGGGCGCGAAAGCGCTGTGCCGCTCGGAGCTGCGCGCGGAGCTCGGGCTCGAGGACGTCGACAAGCCTCTATGCGCGATCATTTCGCGCTTCTATGACGTCAAGGGCCTGGACCTGATCGAGCAGGCCATGCCGCAGCTGCTCCAGCTGGGGCTGCAGGTGGTGGTCATGGGGACTGGCGACCGGCGATACGAGGACATGTTCCACCGGTGGGCGGGCGAAACGCCCCACCAGGTCTCGTTCTCGATCGGATTCGATCCGATGCTGGCCCAGCGCATCTACGCCGGCGCGGACATCCTCTTCATGCCCTCGCGCTTCGAGCCCTGCGGCCTGGGCCAGCTCATCGCTCTGCGTTACGGCACCATCCCGGTGGTGCGCGCAACCGGCGGTCTCGCCGACACGATCAAGGACTACGATCCGATCCACGAAAGGGGCAATGGGTTCCGCTTCGGCCCCTACGACCCGTGGCAGTTCTTCGCCGCGGTGGTGCGCGCCTCGGAGACGTTCCGTCACACAGAGAGCTGGGCGTGGCTCATCAACCACGCGATGACCGCGGACGTCTCGTGGACGCGGTCGGCGCAGCGTTACGTGCAGCTCTATCTCTCGGCGGTCTCGGGACGGCGCGAGCGCCTGGGCCTGCCCGTGGCCGGCGGCGTGAGCTCGGCCGCCTCCGCCGAATAGCTGTCCTTGCGGTCAAGCGTCGGCCCCAGGCGTGGCAGGGGCGGCCGGGTTCACCCCGGCCGCGGCCTTGTTTCCAATCCTCTCGCGTGGCCGGGAAAAACTGATCCGGAAAACTCATCCTCTCCGGAAGGAGTTCAGGGCCGCGAATCCGGCCGAGATGTCGTTGCGATGCTCGACAGTCGAGCGCCGGCCGTTGGGCGGCCCGACAAGAGGGAACCCGGGAGGGTTCCCTCTTGTAGTTCTAGCCGCCCCAGTCTGGCAGGAGCCGGAGCTGTTCGACCCGGCGGGCGCCGGGAGCGTAGGCGGTGTTGAAGTAGTCGATCACCATGCGCCTCGCTGAGAACGCAGTCGCGGTGTGCCGAATGGAGGCGCGCATCATCTCGACCCAGCGCTGGGGGATGCCGGCCTCGTCGCGCTCGTAATAGGCGGGCACGACCTCGCGTTCGAGCAGCCGGTACAGTCCCTCGGCCTCGGCCTGGTCGTCGATGTCCTGGCGGTCGAGGGTCGCGCCGGAGGGGATCGCCCAGCCGAGCTCGGGCCGGTACGCCTCGTCCCACCAGCCGTCCAGGATGCTCACGTTCAAGGCGCCGTTGGCGCCTGCCTTCATGCCGCTGGTCCCGCTGGCCTCGAGGAACCGCTTGGGGTTGTTGAGCCACACGTCGGCGCCCTGGACCAGGTGGCGTGCCAGCTCGATGTCGTAGTCCTCGAGAAAGACGACGCGCTCCTCGTCGCGCGCGAGGTTGGCAACGCCAGAGAGGATGTCCTTGCCGGGGAGGTCGGCCGGATGCGCCTTGCCCGCGAAGAGCAGCTGCACCGGGCGCTTGGAGCTGCGCAGCAGTTGCGCCAGGCGGGCGCGGTCGCGCAGCAGCAGGTTGGCGCGCTTGTAGGGCGTGAAGCGGCGCGCGAAACCGATCGTCAAGGCGTTCGTCTCCAGCTCGGACGGATCGTTGGTCCGCGACTTCGCGATCTCGATGAGCCGCCTCTTGAGCTCCTGGTGGACCGCCCAGAGCTGGGCGGGTGGGATCTCGTAAACGGCCTGCCACCTCCCGTCGGAGCCGTCGAGGTCCCACCAGTCGGGCCCGACGAAACGATCCAGCAGCGCGGCGATCTCCGGCGCGACCCACGTCGGCATGTGGACCCCGTTGGTAACCGCGCCGATCGGCACCTGCGCCTCCGGCAGGCCGCGCCACGCATCTTTCCAAAGGCGCCGCGACACTGCGCCGTGCAGTCGGCTCACCCCGACAGACTGGTCCGCCAGCCGCAGCGCGGCGTAGGTGGTGCACAGCATCTCGCGAGGGTCGCCGGGACGCTGGCGGCCGAGGTCCATGAACCTGTCGAATGTGATTCCGACCTCAACCAGGTATGGGTTCAGGAGATCCCAGACCAGCCCCGGCTCGAAGTAGTCGCTGCCCGCGGCGATCGGCGTGTGGGTGGTGAAGACGATGCCCGCCCGCGCGACCAGCCTGGCTTCTTCCAGCGTCATCTGCCGCGACGCGCGGAGCTCGCGGATCCGCTCGATGGCGCACAGGAAGCTGTGGCCTTCGTTCAGGTGGAAGACGCCCGTCTCCATGCCGAGGGCGCGCAGGGCCCGCACGCCGCCGATCCCAAGCACGATCTCCTGGCGGAGCCGCCGGTCGGGCTCGGGCACGTACAGGCGGTCGGTGATCGAGCGGAGATCGGGAGGGTTCGCCTCGAGGTCCGTGTCGAGGAGGAACAGCGGTACGCGGCCGACCTGCGCACGCCAGATCGCGATGCGCACGTTACGCGCGCCGATGGGCGCCTCGACCTCGACGCCTTCTACCTTGCGCACCGGCAGGTCGGAGCCGCGGTTCTCCCAGTACACCTCGACCTGGCGCCCTGCCGCGTCGATCTGCTGGCGTCCGAAACCCTGCCTGTAGAGCAGGCCGACCGCGACCAGCGGCAAGCCGAGGTCACTGGTCGCCTTGAGGTGGTCGCCTGCGAGGACGCCCAGGCCGCCTGAGTAGATCGGCAGGCACTCGGACAGGCCGAACTCGAGCGAGAAATAGCCGACGAAAAGCGGCGCCTTGGCGTCCATGAAGGTTGGTTTGCGGTCGTAGTACTCGCGATAGGCGGTGCGTGCGGTTGCGAGCGCCTGCCGGACTTCCTCGCGCTCCAGCGCCCGCTTGACGCCCTCGTCGCCCATCCGGTCCAGCAAAAGCACCGGGTTCTGTCTGGTCGACCGCCAGAGGTCGGGGTCGAGCTCGCGGAACACAGCTTCGATGCGTGGCTGCCAGGTCCAGAGCAGGTCGCGTGCGAGCTGGTTGAGTTCCTCCACCACGGCCTACGATGGTATTCGGTGGCGCTATGAAGGCGGTGGTGATGGCCGGAGGTGAAGGCTCGCGCCTGCGCCCGCTTACGAGCCGTCAGCCGAAGCCGCTGGTGCCGGTCGCGGGCCGGCCGATCATGGAGCACATCCTTCTGCACCTGCGCCGCCACCAGATGCGCGACGTGGTCGCCACGGTGCAGTACCTGGGCGCCTCGATCCGCAACTATTTCGGCGACGGATCGGAGCAGGGGGTGTCGCTGACCTACTCCGTCGAAGACTCGCCGCTCGGCACCGCCGGCTCGGTCATGCTGGCGCGCCCGTACCTCTCCGAGCCGTTCGTGGTCATCTCCGGCGATTCGCTGACCGACATCGACCTCGCCGCGGCGGCGCGGTTCCACCGCGAGCGCAAGGCAATCGCCACGATCGTGCTCAAACCGGTCCCGAACCCGCTCGAGTACGGGGTCGTCGTCATCGACGAGGGCGGCGCGGTGCAGCGCTTCATCGAGAAGCCGAGCTGGGGCGAGGTGATCTCGGACCTCGCCAACACCGGCATCTACGTCCTCGACCCCGCGGTCTTCAACTTCTTCCGAGCGGGCGATGTGACCGACTGGTCCGGTGACGTCTTTCCCAAGCTGCTCAAGGAGGGGGAGAGGGTCTTCGGCTGGGTCGCGGACGGCTACTGGGAGGACGTCGGCAGCCACAGCGCCTACATCAAGGCGAACTTCGACTGCCTCGAGGGTCGGGTCAAGGTCCAGATGCCCGGCATCCGCGTCGGCGACTCGACGTGGATCCACGAGGATGCAGAAGTGTCACCGGGGGCCCGCATTGACGGGCCGGCGCTCATCTGCGCCGGCGCCAAGGTGCGCGTGGGCGCGTGGGTCAACGGGCCGTGTGTGGTCGGGCCGTACACGACGATCGACTCCGGCGTGAAGATCTCCAACTCCATCACGTGGGACCACACTTACATCGGCCTCAACTCGCGCCTTCGCGGTGCGGTCGTTTGTCGCTCGGTCACCATCAAGAACGGATGCCTCCTCGAAGAGGGCAGCGTGATCGGCAGCGACGTCGTGATCGGCGCCGGGTCCACGGTCAACCCCAACGTCCGCATCTGGCCCAACAAGGAGGTGGAGCCCGGCGCGGTCGTCCACGAGTCGATCATCTGGGCCGGCTCCTGGAAGCGGGGCCTGTTCAGCTCATACGGGCTGAACGGTCTGATCAACGTCGAGTTCACGCCTGAGTTCGCGTCACGCCTGGGCGCGGCGATCGGCGCCCTTACGCCAAAGGGAACCGAGATCGGTTTCTCGCGCGACTACACACGCTCGGCGCGCATGATCGGCCGCGCGCTGATGTCCGGCATGATCTCGTCGGGCACGAACGTGATCGACCTGTCGGTGCTGCCTCTGCCGGTCGGTCGCTACTGGGCGCGCCATAACCATGTGTCGGCCGTGCACGTGCAGACATCGCCGGTGGACCCGCGCTCGGCGGACATCCGCATCTTCGACGACCTCGGCCTGGAGATCGACAAACGTAGCGAGCGGCGGCTCGAGGGGCTCTTCTTCCGCGAGGATATCCGGCGCGTCTCGCATTACGAGATGGGCCGCATCACCCGCCGCGACGGGCAGACCGAGCGGTACGTGGAGGACCTCTTGTCGAAGCTCGACCTCGAGGCGCTGCGCGGCGCCTCGTTCAAGGTCCTGATCGACTACAACAACGGCGCCGCGGCGATGGTGCTGCCGCGCGTGCTCCAGGAGATGAACTGCACGGTCATCCCGCTCAACGCGTCACCCGCCGAGATCATCGTCGAGCAGGACGAGGGGACCTTTCGCGATCACCTCAGCGAGATGGGCGTCATCGTGGCGGCCGTCAAGGCCAAGCTCGGCGTGTTCATCGACACGCCGGGAGAGCGCTGTTTTCTGGTCGACGAAACCGGGACCGTCCTCGACCACCAGGCCGCATTCGCCGTGCTCGCGCAGCTGGCGCTTGCGAGCCGGCCTGGCATGGTGCTCGGCCCCGCGTCGGCGTCGCTCGGTTTTTCGATGATCGCCGACAGCCAGCGGAGCAGATTCGTGCCGACCAAGATCACTCCGGGGGCGGTGCTTCGCGCGGCTCAGCATGCCGACACGGTCCTTGCCTCGGACGGCGCCGGCGGTTACTGCTGGCCCGACTTCGCGGTGTCGTTCGACGCCGTTTTCACGACGGCCCGTGTGCTCGAGCTCCTGGCCAAGACAGGCGGCTCGCTCAGCGCCCTGCGCTCGCGCATCCCACCCGTGGCGCACCGCACCGCCGTCGAGTTCTGCCCGTGGGAGGTCAAGGGTAGGGTGATGCGGACCATGATGGAAAAGCACCTCAAGGACCGCGTCGATCTCACCGACGGGGTCAAAGTGTTCGTGGATGGCGGATGGGTGCTGGTGGTGCCGGACGCGGACCGGCCCGAGTACCACATCATCGCGTCCACCCTCGACCAGGCCCAGTCGGACCGCCTGGTCGAGGAGTACTCGCTTCTGGTGCGCTCGGTGGTCTCGGAGGCGGCGCCACAGGCCGAGGCGGTGGTGGAGACCTAGCGCCGCGGCGGAGAACC
>JBAUTF010000015.1:0-3106 GCA_049582065.1 Candidatus Dormiibacterota bacterium
GCGATGAACCTCGCCCGCACGGGCGACCTCGTTCTCGGCAGGGTCGCGTTGGCGCTGCAACCGCTGGATGTGAGTCCCGCCGGCGGGCTGGTTTTGGGCATCCTCAAAGATGCCGGCCGGCCCTGTCCGCCGAACTACATCAGTGAGCGGCTGATCGTGAGTCGGGCCACGGTGACCGGTGTGCTCGACACTCTTGTCAAGCGGGGTCTGGTGCGTCGGGAGCCGCATCCCACGGACCGACGCATGGTGCTGGTGCACCTGACGAAAGCTGGCTCTAGGATGGCCGACACCGTTCGCCGGACTGTGCACCGGGGCGAGGCGGAGTGGATGGGCTCATTGAGCGAGCAGGAACGTGCCCGGCTAACGGAACTTCTGGGGAAGCTTCAGAGGGCTCTGGCCTAGCGACACTCGAGTATCGAGGGTCCGGTTCGACAAACCATGATCGGTGGCGTGCCCTGTTTCGAGCCGGAGATCTAACCGGTCTTGGAGGCGCCAGCCGCGTCGAAGTGGGCATGACGTTCGAGCGACGCGTGCAGGAGATGGTGAGGCACGACTTTCGCGCCCCCGATCGGGCCGGCCAGAATCGCACACTGGGCCGCCTCCTCAATGATCACGCCCAACTGGACCGCCATCGGTGCCTGCGACGCCCACGCCAGGACGCCGTGGTTGGCCAGCAGCACCGCCTTCGTCTTCGGCGTCATCACTGCGCGGATGTTCGCTATCGACTGCTCTGAACCACGTGGCCCGTAGGCGGCGATGGGCACCCCGTCCTCGAGCCCAAAAATGCCGAACGCTTCGGACCAGCCTTCGATGGGCCGGTTGGCAACCGCGAACGCAGTCGCATAAGGCGAATGCGTGTGAATGACGCAGCCGGTCTCGGGGCGATCCTGATAGATGGCGGTGTGCATTGCGACCACAGCCGCTGCGATCGGTGGCAATTCTCCCTCCAGCAGGCCTCCATCTAACGAAAGTCGCGCAAAACTGCTCGCCGCGCTGTCCCGCAGGCTCCCACCCGTCGTGAACAGGATCTCGTCTCGTCCCGCCAACCGGATGCTTATGTTGCCGTGACCCGACATCGATATGGCCCCGCTTCGGAGCACGGCCTGGGCCGTTTCGGACAAAAGGTCGCGGGCGTCGCTCACCACTGCGTTCATGCGTTCGCCTCCTGATGAGTTGAAGAACAGACGGTTCGGTGACAAGGTACGGCGACTTCCAGCTTGAGCTTGGTCGGTGCGGTGGTGCTCGTCAAGCGAAAGCCTTCACCAGGCGGTCGATGTCTGACTCGTCGTTCCAATAGCCGCAGGAGATCCTGATCCACGGCGTGCCAGGAAGATCACGGACAATGACCCCGCGCTCCGCGAGACGTGCTGTCACCTCCAGCGGCTCACCCGGCGCGACGAAAGACACGAGCGTCGACTGGTCGGCCTCGGTCACCACATCGAAACGCTGGCTGAGTTGCTCACGCGCCAGCGCCGACAGCTCAGCCGCCCGCTGGTAGCGCCATTCCGGGTGGAGGTCGAGAGCGGTCACCCATGCCTCCAGGGTCGGAATCGCATGGTGTGCGATCTGGAAGCGGTCTACTCCCTCGCCGTGGACAGTCATGTAGCCACCGAGTCCCGGCTCCAGCTTCTCGGGGTCACGAACGTAGAGTGCGCCCGTCCCGTCCGGCGCGCACAACCATTTCTGACAGCTGACAGTGTAGAAATCAACATCTGCCGCCTGGACCGGGATTGCCCCCGCTGACTGAGCGCCGTCGACGAGCACGGGAAGCCCCGTAGCGCGCTTCAGCTCGAGCACGGGCAGCACCTGCCCATTGAGCCAGCCGACGTGACTGAGAGCGATCAGACGGGTTCGCGGTGTCACCTGCGCCAGGATCCGATCGAGTGCTTCGCTCGCAGCGTGATGGAGGACCTCGGCGACGCGGACCTGAGCGTTGCATTTTGCGAGCGGCGCGGTCACGCCTGGGTGCTCATTGTCGGTCGTGACCACTTCGTCGTCGGCACCGAGTCTCATCGCGGCCAGCGCAATGTTGCACCCTTCTGTCGTCGAACTGGTGATGGCGACGCGCGAGGGATCCACACCGATCACGCTCCCCACCCCCGACTGGATGCGCCGCTGTAGGTCGAAGTAACGCTCAATGCGATCGGTACCGCTGCGGCCCCTCTCAAGCTCCTCAAGCGCGGACCTGGTCAGAGCGGCCACCGTCGCGTCAGCCAGTGGGCCGCACGTGCCGGCGTTGAGATAGGCACGGGTTTTGAACACGGGGTAGAGGGCGCGGGCAGCGGCTGGCGTCATATCACGGAAGATAGCTGCTTCCTGCCCGAAGACCTGTGTCCTCCCGTTTCACCAGACAGGGTCAGCCGCTGAAGGGCGGGAGCAACACGGTAAACACCGCGCCGCGGCGGGTGCCCTCGTAGACAAGGTCGCCGCGATGTTCACGCACCACGCCATACGACATGAAGAGACCGAGGCCAGTGCCACCCTCCTTGGTCGTGAAATGCGGTTCGAAGAGGCGGTGCCGGTGGTCGTCCGACACGCCGGGGCCATTGTCGGCGACGCTGAAATACGGCCATCCATTGCTTCGCCTGCCGGTGCTTAGCTCCACGCGCCCGTTCATGGGGGCGGCGTCGATGGCGTTGTTGACCAGGTTGGTGATCACCTCCCGCATGAGGAGAGGATCGGCTCTTACCTTTAGATCGTCCGGCGACTCGCGTATGGCGAGCTGGACTTCCTTGGTTCGGGCTCGCGGCCGCGCCATGCCGAGGGCGCGGGTGACGAGCTCACTGAGGTCGACCGGCTCCACTGCGTAGCTGACTCTCGGCGTCGCACCTTGAGACAGGGTTCGCAGCACAGTCACGGCGTCATTAGCGGCCGCGGTGGCGGTCTCGATGCTCTCGCGGTCGACGGCGTCGAGCCGGCGCGGATCGACCTCCTTCAGGTATCCGACCGCTGTCGCCATGTGATTGCGAAGGTTATGAACGACTCCCTCGACAGCTCGAGTGTGGAAGACGTGGCGATCGGCGTCGGAGAGCTCGGACTCGAGTACTCGGCGTACTCGCCTGCCTGCGATCGTGTCGGTCAGGGCCAGCGCGAGGACGCAGACGAT
>JBAUTF010000016.1:0-8229 GCA_049582065.1 Candidatus Dormiibacterota bacterium
GGCGGCCCGGACAAGCCGCTCGCGATCGACCGCGTGTACTACGCGGGCCAGCCGGTCGCGGCGGTGGTCGCGGAGAGCGAAGCGGCCGCGGTCGACGCAGCGGTGCTCGTCGAGGTCGACTACGAGCCTCTCGAGGTGGTCTCGGACCCCGAGCATGCGATGCGGGAAGGCTCGCCGCTCGTCCTCGAGCCCTCCGACGAGAGCTCGGAAGGCGATGCCTCCATGCATGGTGCCGCTACCGACTCTGAATCGGAACCGGTGGTTCGCCCACGCAATGTCAGCGCAGTGGCGACCTTCAAGCGCGGTGACGCCGGCGCCGGCTTGAAATCCTCAGACACAGTGATCAAGGCCACGTACCGGATCGCCGGCGTGCACCACTCCTTCATCGAGCCGCATGTCTCGATGGTCCGGCCCGAGCCGGGCGGCGGGATGACGATCTGGGCGCCGACCCAGGGCCCATTCATGGTCCGCGACGAGATCGCCAAGCTGCTCGACGCCGCGCCACATGAAATCCGCGTGATCCCGATGCCTGTGGGCGGCGGCTTCGGCGGAAAGGTGATGTTGCTCGAAGCAGTCCTCGCCCTCCTCGCCCGAAAGGTTCGCCGGCCTCTTCGCCTGACGCTGACACGGCAGCAGGAGTTCATGCTCGGGCACCCCGCGCCCGCCGCGCTGTTCGACATCGAGCTCGGCGCCAAGAGCGACGGGACGCTGGTCGCGCTACGCGCGCGCTACCGCTACGACAACGGCGCGACCGGTGGCTGGCACGCGGGCATCACGGGTTCCTTCCTCGGCGGCACCTACCGCATCCCCAACTTCGACATCACCGGCTACGAGGTCTCGACGAACAAGACCCCAACCGACGCCTACCGCGCGCCCGGCGGCCCGCAGGCTTACTTCGCGCTGGAGTCGGCGATGGACGAGCTCGCGACCGAGCTCGGGATCGACCCGATCGAGCTGCGATTGCGCAACGCCTCACGCGAAGGCGACCCCATGGCGGATGAGAACCCGTGGCCTCGGATCGGAATGGTCGAATGTCTCGAGGCCGCCCAGCGGCATCCGCTCTACATCGAGGCGCTACAGGCCGGCGAAGGCGTCGGCGTGGCGCTCGGCTCCTGGGGCGGCGCTCGTACGCCGGCCGCGGCGGGGTGCAGGGTCGAGCCCGACGGCACGCTGGCGGTCCTCATCGGCTCGCCCGACATCAGCGGCTCGGCCACCGGGCTCGGCCTGATCGCGGCCGAGGCGTTCGGGATCTCCCCCGACAAAGTCCGCGTGGACGTCGGCGACACCGCGACAGCGCCGTTCGGGCCCATGGCCGCCGGCAGCCAGGTCACGTACAGCGTGGGCGGGGCGGTCCACGAGGCGGCCCTCGAGGCCAGGCGCCAGCTGCTCGAGATCGCGACCGAGCAGCTCGAAGCGGCCCCGGAGGACCTCGACGTCGCGGATGGCCGCGTCACCGTCAAGGGCGTGCCGGACCGTTTTGTCGAGATCACCCAGCTCGTCGCGCTGAGCACGGAGTTCATGGGCAAGTTCCGCCCGATCCAGTCGACCGGCCGCTCGGCGGTGCAGAGCGCTTCGCCCGCCTTCACCGTCCACATTGCGCGGGTCAGGACCGACCCGGAGACGGGTGCATTCCAGCTCACCGGCTACGCGGCGATCCAGGACGTCGGCCGTGCGATCAACCCGCCGGAGGCGGAGGGCCAGATCCACGGCGGAGCGGCCCAGTCGCTCGGGCGCGCGCTGGGCGAGCAGCTCTTCTATGACTCTGACGCGCAGCTGCGCACCGGCAGCTTCCTCGACTACGACCTGCCGACGATCGACCAGCTGCCGACGATCGACGTGCAGCTCGTCGAGGTCCCGTCGCCCGTGGGGCCGCTCGGCGCCAAGGGAGCCGGCGAGCCGCCCGCGATACCAGGGCCGGCCGCGCTGGCCAACGCCCTGGCCCGAGCCACCGGGGTCAGGCTGCGCGAGATGCCGATCGACCGCTCGCTTCTGGTGAGGGCGCGCGGCGCTGATCAGTAGGCAGGGTTCATCGCTGCGCGCCTACATCGCGCGCACGCTGCCGGACTTCTCGCCCATCCTGGTGAGCAACCGCGCCCCCCACGAGCCCAGGCCGGAAGGAGGGTTCCGCCGCGGAGCCGGCGGAGTGATCACGGCGCTGCTCACCATGGCCGAAGCCATGGACGCCGACTGGGTGGCGTGCGCGCGGACCGACGCGGAGCGAGAGCTCGCCGCACGGGTGGGCGCGCCCGTCACGGTCCCGCTGCTGCAGTCGACCGGGCGGCTGTACTACGCGACCCCCAGTCGGGAGCAGTACGAGATGTACTACTCGGTCATCGCCAACCCCGTGCTGTGGTTCATTCAGCACTACCTCTGGGACCTCGGCAACGAACCCGTGATCGACGAGAGGATCCACCAGGCCTGGACCGACGGGTACGTCAAGGTCAACGAGCAGATGGCGGCCAAGGTGGTCGAGGTGGCGCGTGCCGGCCCCGGACGGCCCCTTGTGCTCGTCCACGACTACCAGCTCTACCTGGTTCCCAGGCTCGTGCGGCGCGAGCTGCCGGACGCCGTCATCCAGCATTTCGTCCACGTCCCGTGGCCGACTCCCCAGTACTGGAAGGTGCTGCCCAAGCACATGCGCGACGCCATCCTCGAGGGCCTGCTCGGAAGCGACATCGTCGGATTCCAGTCGAGCCTCGACGTTCGCAACTTCCTGATGACGTGCGAGGAGAACTCCGGGCTGCAGGTCGACGAACGTGAGCGCGCAGTCGTCTCTGGAGGTCGTGTCACATACGCGCGCTCGTATCCGATTTCCATCGACGTGTCCTCGACGATGCGGCTGGCCGCGTCACGCGGAGTTCACCGCCAGGAGTTCGAGATTGCGAGCTGGCGGCCCGAGCGCCTGATCGTCCGCATCGACCGCACGGATCCGTCCAAGAACATCGTCCGCGGGTTCATCGCCTACGAAAAGCTGCTCCGCTATCACCAGGAGCTGCGAGGACACGTGCAGTTCTGGGCATTCCTGCAGCCGTCACGGCAGGACGTCGCCGTCTACAGCCGCTATCTCCGGCAGATCCGTCAGACCGCAGGCCGGATCAACAGCGAGTTCGGCACCGAGCAGTGGCAGCCGATCCGAATCGAGATCGGCGAGAGCGAGCGAAAGGCGATCGCCGCCCTGAAGAACTTCGACGTGCTCCTGGTCAACCCGGTCTACGACGGGCTCAACCTGGTCGTGAAGGAGGGCGCGCTGGTCAATCGAACCGACGGCGTGATCGTCCTGTCGGAGAACGCGGGAGCGCACGAGGAGCTGCGAGGCAGCGTGCTGTCGATCAACCCGTTCGACGTCGAGGCGACCGCCGAGGCGATCTTCACGGGGTTGACCATGCCGCTCGCGAGCCGCCGCCGGATGAACGAGGCGGCCAGAGAGGTGGTCCGCACCAACGACATCGCCAGGTGGATCAGCCACCAGGCCCGCGACCTGCGCGACCTGGTCCCTCCGGACCGGCCGAAGACCATTTAGCCCGGCGCCGAGTCAGCCCACTCGACGATCGCCTGGAGGAAAACCGCCGCCTCCTCCGGACCCCACACCACGATGTCGCACAGGTGGAATAGGTCCTTCGGAGCTTCGGGGGAATCGACGCCGACCGACAGATGCGGATAGTCGACGCTTCCGATGTACTCGAACATCGAGCGGTCGTTCTCGTCATCGCCCAGGCACACCACGGCGGCGGGATCGACGGCCGGGAGCAGGGCCGCGAGGGCGCTGCCCTTCCCCGCTTTCGGCGCGTGGACCTCGACCACCTTGCGGCCGGGCGCGGCCGCAAGCCGGCCACCGTCGAGGAGCGGCTTCAACAAGGCCAGCATCTCCTCCCCGCGGATGTCGGCCTGGCGGAAATGGACGGCGCTGCTGGCCGGTTTGGCCTCGAGCCAGGCTCCCGGAATCCGCTCCAGCAGCTTTGAGACGTCGTGGTTGAACTGGTCGAACGCCTGTTTCTGGGCATGCCGCGGAAGGGCGAGCCCGCTGTCGCCGATGAGCCGCACCCCGGAGATCGGCACCAGCTCCTCGAGCTGGGAGGGCGTCCTGCTGCTCAGCACGATCACGTCGGCGAGGACCTCGACGAGCCGGCGCAACGCGTCGAGAGACTCAGGCCGCGCCACAGCCTGGGCGGGGTCAGGCACCATGTCGGCGAGCGTGCCGTCGAAGTCGGTGATCAGCACGAGCTCGCTCGGAGGAACGGTCGCGACCGCGGAATCGCGCCACGCTTCGGCGATCGTCTGAGATTTCAACACGTCTAATTACAACGTGGGCGGTGCCGCTCGATGACCGATTCGAACTTGGGGCTCGGTCTCAGCGTGCCGAAAGTCAGGCCGCCTTCGCCCGCCAGCCGTGAGGCGCAGAAGAGCTCGGCGACGGCCGGGTCGCCATGGCGCAGGAGCAGCGACGCCTGCAGGACGACCGCCATCCTCTCGACGAGATCCCGGGCCCGGCTCTCGGCTTCATGCGGTTCGGCGATGTCCTTCTTCAGAGCGCTGATGGAGCGGTCGAGCCGGTGATCCGCGCCCTGGGCCGACTCGACCTCGGCGAAGAACGCCGATACCGAGTCCGGCTCCTTTCGCATCGCGCGAAGCACGTCGAGCGCGTTGACATTGCCCGATCCCTCCCAGATCGAGTTGACAGGCGCCTCGCGATAGAGACGGGGCAGGATCGACTCCTCGACGTAACCGTTGCCTCCGTGGCATTCCAGCGCCTCTGCGACCACTCCGATGGCGCGCTTGCAGGTCCAGAACTTCGCGACCGCCACCGCCAGACGGCGGAAGTGTGCTTCGGCCGGGTCGGTGGAGCGGTCGAAGGCGCCTGCCAGGCGCATCATCAGCACGGTCGTCGCCTCGGACTCGATCGCCAGGTCGGCCAGCACGTTCATCATCAGCGGCTGCTCGCTCAGAACCTTGCCGAAAGCCATGCGATGTGCGGTGTGGTGCGTCGCCTGGGCGACCGCCTGCCTCATCAGCGACGCGGAACCGATCACGCAGTCCAGCCGCGTGTGGTTGACCATGTCGATGATGGTCCGGACCCCTCTTCCCTCCTCGCCGACCATCACCGCCCACGCGTTGTCGAGCGCGACCTCCGCCGACGCGTTGGAGCGGTTGCCGAGCTTGTCCTTCAAGCGCTCGATGTGAAAGCTGTTCCGAGTGCCGTCGGGCAGGACGCGCGGCAGCAGGAAGCACGAGAGCCCGCCCGGCGCCTGCGCAAGGACCAGGAATGCATCGCACATCGGCGCCGAGCAGAACCATTTCTGCCCGGTGAGCAGGTGCGCGCCGCCATCGCCGGCCGGGACCGCCCGCGTGGTGTTGGAGCGGACGTCCGAACCACCCTGGCGTTCGGTCATCGCCATGCCGAACAGCAAGCCGCGCTTGGTCGACGCCGGCCGCAGGCCGGGGTCATAGTCGAGCGTGGTGACGAGCGGCTCCCACAGCGCGGCGACGTCCGGCTGCTTGCGCAGGGCGGGGATGACCGCGTACGTCATCGAGACCGGGCAGCCGTGGCCGCCCTCGACCTGCGACCACACATAGAAGGCGGCCGCCCGCGCCGCGTGGGCGCCCGGACGCGGTTCGCGCCAGGGCAGAGCGTGGAGGCCGTGCCCGATGGCGACCTTCATCAGCTCGTGCCACGCGGGGTGGAACTCGACCTCGTCGACCCGGTTGCCGAACCGGTCGTGCGTGCGCAGCACAGGCGGGTTGTCGTTCGCCTGGAACCCCCAGTCGATCGCCTGCTGCGTTCCGGCGAGCTGGCCGAGCTCGTGCACCATGTCCTGAGCCCACGAGGCGCCTTCTCGCTCCAGCGATTCCCGCAGCGGGAGGTCGGAGTCGAAAAGGTTGTAGTCGACGAGGGGCGGCGGCTGGTTGCTATTCAGCACTGACGCGAGTATGAACCCGTGCGGGAGGCGCATTGCCTTCAGCGATCTCGCGCAGGGCCGCCAGGTGGCGCTCAAACGTTCGCCTGCCCTGTCCTGTGAGGGATAGCCAGGTCCTCGCCCGGCTGTCCACATAACCCTTGTGGACTTTGACGTAGCCCACCTCTTGCAGCGCGCTGACCTGTTTCGAAAGCACCGAATCGTTGACCTCGACCTGGTCGCGGACGAAACCAAACTCAGCCCGGTCGGCCGCCGCCAGCAATGCCATGATCGAAAAGCGAACAGGATGGCCGAGGAGGTCGTCCAGGAGGTGCCTGGGGTGACTCACCGCCTCCTTCCGACCACCAACGCACCCACCAGAAGAGGGGCCACTGCAATCACCGCGGTGAGCACAAAGTGCGGTCCCCGAAGGGGATCTCCGGGCAAGTACCAGCCGGCGTTCGATCCCAATACGTGAACCCAACTATTCAAGAACAGCCAGGCGGCGATCGACGCACCGAAGATGACGCTGCCGGTTCTGCTGCGGGCGCGCTGGCGGCCCAGCAACAACAGAAATGCGACGAGACCTCCGCCCAGCAGCCCCTCGACCGCGATGCCTTCGATCGGTCCGACCCAGCCCGGAATCCCTCTGCTGGGCATGACGACGATCAAGGCCATTCCAGCTACCCACAACCCGGCAAGGACGATCAGAGCCGGCTGGAAGAGTCGATCGGAGGCATTGACCGCAGCTCTTCGCAGCTCCACCTCGGTCAGTGCTGAGCGAGCGCCTTCGGGAGTGGGGTCCTGAACGCTCACCTCAGGCCCGCCGGCCGATCAGCCAGGCCGCGACCAGGAGTGGAATCACAGCCACCACAGCGCTGACCGAGAAATGGGTGGCGGGCTGATGCGGAGCCCACCATCCAGTCGCGATGCTTACGCCGGCGACAGCGGCGTTCCACCAGGTGAACGCCGCTGCTGACACGGTGAACTTCAGAACGCCTGTGCGGCTGTATGCGCGGATGCGCCACAGCAGGAGCAGGCTTCCGGCCAGCCCTCCGAACACGATGACGATGAACGCAACAAGCCCCAGTGGCGATCCACCGCTTGGAAACAAGGCGACCGCTGCGGCCGCCATCAGATAGATGGCCGCGATCGCGAGCAGGATGCGACGAAATTGTTTGTCGGACCGGCGGATCACTGCCGCTCGGAGGCCGGCTTCCTGCAATTTGGCGCGAGCGTCGTCTGCTGTTTGGCTCGCCTCTAGCACGGGGCCACCCTAGCACCTACTTTCCATTTTGGCAAGTACTTGCCAAGTTGGAATGCAACTCTAGGATGCCTGCTCGTGCAGCTCCGCGACCAGGCGTAGCTGCTCTTTGCGCTCGTCGTTGTCAAAAGCCATCGGCGACACGATGAGGGTCTCGACGCCGGCGTCGCGGAAAGCACGCAGCTTTCTTCGCGCGCGCTCGGGCTTCCCGGCGATGCTCACCGCGTCGATCAGATCGTCGGGCAGCGCCAGCATCGCCTCGCTCTTGCGCCCGGCCAGGTAGAGCTCCTGCACCTGCTGTGCCTCGCGCTCGAAGCCATACGAGGAGACCAGGCGGTTGTAGAAGTTCTGCTCGCGCGAGCCCATGCCTCCGACGTAGAGCGCAAGCACCGGGCGCATCGCGTTGCGGGCGACGTCTTCGTCCTCCCCGATCATCACGTTGACGCTCGGACAGATCCGGAAATCTTCAAGCGTGCGGCCGGCGCGCGCGGCGCCTTCCTCGAGCGGCACCCGCAACGCAGCGGTGTGCTCCGGCGAGAAGAAGACCGGCAGCCAGCCGTCCGCGATCTCGCCGGCCAGCGCGACATTCTTGGGACCGAGCACCGCAAGGTAGATCGGGATGTGGTCCTGCACCGGCCGGACGGTGAGCTTGAGCGCCTTGCCCGGCCCGTCCGGGAGCGGCAGGTCCATGGTCTCTCCGTGGAACTCGACCTTCTGGTGCGCCAGCGCCATGCGCACCACGGCCACGTACTCGCGCGTGCGCTGGAGCTGCTTGGCAAACCGCACTCCGTGCCACCCCTCCGAGACCTGCGGCCCTGAGGTGCCGAGGCCAAGCAGCATGCGGCCGCCCGAAAGGTTGTCGATGGTGGCGGCCGTCATCGCTGTCATGGCGGCGCTGCGCGCGGGGATCTGGAAGATGCCCGAACCGAGCTTGATCCGCGACGTGCCGGCGGCGAGCCACGCGAGCACAGTCGCCGCGTCGGAGCCGTAAGCCTCGGCCGCCCACACCGAGTCGTAACCGAGGCGCTCGGCGGTCTGGGCGATTTCTAGCTGGTCGGCGGCGGTGAGGCCGAA
>JBAUTF010000017.1:0-2006 GCA_049582065.1 Candidatus Dormiibacterota bacterium
CTTCAAGTCGAAAGAGGAGATCGTCGAGGCCGTCCTGAAGGAGATCCTCGGCGCCCAGGGCGCGGCGGTGGCCGCGCTGACCGCGGGCCTCGCGGATCCGGCCGAGGTGGTCGCCGTCGCCCACCGCCACTTCGTCGAGCTCGCACGGACCGATCCCGATTGGGCCTGGTTGCTGATCCGTCTCGATCTGTCCCAGAAGCTCGCCCTTGGCGCCCTCGGGCCGTTTGCCGAGCAGGACATCGCCGCCGGCATCAAGACGGGTCGGTTCCGGGTGGCGAACAGGCGCATAGCCATGCTCGACGCCGGCGGAGCGCTCCTTTCCGTCATGCGCGACGTGCTCGACGGCCGTGCGCCGAAGGACGCCGGCCGTCTTCACACTGAGGGCGTGCTGCGGCTGCTCGGACTCACACCCGTGGACGCCACCGAGGTCGCACGCCGGCCGATGCCCACGACGTCTAACGACCGATAGGCACGCCCGCCGCCTCGCGCTGGACCTGGAGCACGACCTCGTCCGCGGTCCCAAGGGCGTTGTCGAGCACGGCGTTCCCCGGGATACGAACCGAGGGTCCAAAGGTGCGGCTATCCCAAGGGTCGGCGTGGCTGGCGAGATTCCAGACCCGCGCGTGTGGAATATTGACATTATGGTCATAGTTGATAGGATTGTCAGGTTAATGACCTGGCACAAACCCCGATAGAGGATTGAAATGAGGAGAAAGTCGATGAACCTGGTAATCCTCGGAGCTACCGGACGCACCGGACAACTCGTAGTTGAGCAGGCACTCGCCGCCGGCCACAACGTAACGGCGCTCGTTCGCTCGCCAGAGAGGCTGGCGATTCGAAACTCCAAGCTTCGCGTGGTCGCCGGCCAGGCGACAGACGCGGGGGACGTCGCGCGGGCGTTGGAGGGTGCCGACGCCGTAATCAGCGCTCTCGGCGGCAGTGGATCGGTGATCTCCGACTCAACTCGGGCAATAGGCGACGCTGCGCACAAGACGGGCGTCAAGCGCGTCATCCTTCTGTCGTCGTTTCTCGTTGAGCGCGATCGGATGGGTGCGCTGTCTCGGCTGATCACGGGGGTGGTGCGGGGTTCGATGCTCAAAGACAAGAACGACGGCGAGCAGCTGCTCAGGCAGAGCGACCTCGATTGGACAATCAGCTACCCGAGCCGGCTCACCGACGCCCCCGCCACCGGTCTGGTGAAAGTGCTGCCCGAGGGGGCGAAGCGCCGAATTACGGAGAGAATCTCGCGCGCAGACGTCGCCGGATGGTTGGTCGAGTCGGCCACCAGTCGTCAAACCAGCCACCGCGGCATCGACATCACCGGTGGAGCGCGGACGAAAGGAGCTTTCAAAATGAACGCGTTCAGAGTTGACTGAAAGCTCGTCCTCTAGGCTGCGGCGGCCCCGACCAGCACCACCATCGCCTCGATCTGCTGTGGCTGAGCCTCGCGCCGCCTGTCTATCTCAAAGGCGGGCCAGCGCGAACATCACCACGGCACCCGGAATAAGGATCCACGCCTGGCGCAGTCCGTATGAATCGCCGCCCTGGCCGCAGCGCGGCCGACTTCATCCTTCCGGCGACGCATCGCCTCGGCGAGCAGCGGGACGTAATTGATTCCGATCGCAACCAGCTCGAGCCCGATGACGACCGCCCACGACGCGACGCCGGCGTGCGCGCGCACGGCATAAGCGAGCGAGAAGACGCCCAACGCGAGGCAACCGGCGACTCCAGCGGCGAACTCGACGATGATCACGCGCGGTCCGTGGAAAGCCATGTCGAGCTCGACCAGCCGTCCGGGGTTCATGCTCGGAACCGCCCGTAGATCACGGAGCCGAGATAGGTGAAGCCCGCGACCGCGCCCATCAGCGTGAATGGCATTCCGCTTCGACCGTGCACCTGCTCCCACAGGAACCCGCCGATCACGTAAAGGATCAGCACGAGCCCCGTGGCTGCGAGCGCGCGCTGGTCAATGGCCCGATACCTCTCGTCGGGCGCGTTGCCGGCGA
>JBAUTF010000018.1:0-3462 GCA_049582065.1 Candidatus Dormiibacterota bacterium
ACGAGCGGCTGGCCTACGACTCCGAGGGTCAGCTCCGCAACGCATCGTTCATGGAGTTCCTCATGCCCTACGCGACCGAGATCCCGCCCATCGAGATCGACCACATCGAGACGCCCTCGCCGCTCAATCCCCTCGGGGTCAAGGGGGCGGGCGAGGCGGGCGTGATCCCGGTCGGGGCTGTGATCGCGTCGGCGATCGAGGAGGCGCTCGGCCTGCCGATCACGGAGATGCCGCTCTCGCCCCTGAAGCTCTTCGAGCTGTCACTTCCCTGCTAGCGGGGAAGTACCCCGGCCGCAGACCGGGGGATGCGGAGATCCACTTCCCGATCACCTGGATCACCCAGCTCAGGAGGGCCTCCCGACCGCTCGCCTGGCGGCGGGCACCTCCCCGCAGAGTGGGGAGGGGGTTAAATCCTCACCACCGCGGCCACGATGTTGCCTCCCGGCGGGCCCTGGTGGGAGTTCCGCTCGCCCCCGCTCACGTAGTTGGTGGTACGGCCGGTCACCGAAGCGATCAGCATCCCACCCAGCGCCTTGCCGATCTGGTAAGCGTCGGCGTCGTCGAGCAAAGTGATCCGCTGACCGCGGACCTGGTCGCTGCCCGGGATGACCGACTTGGCGAACACGTGGACCAGGCGCGACAGGTCGGCCTCGTCGGGCAGCCCATCCTTGAATCGCAGGCCGGCTGACCGCAGGGCGTTCCTCACGCCCTCGGCATCGATGAAGTCTTTGGTCACCGCATGGCCGATCCGCAGGGGACTCTGCGAATGGATCGAGTTGCCGAAAACGACGACCTCGCCATGCCTCTTCTCTCCGCCGGAAGAGGTCATGGCGACCTCGGAGTAAAGGCTCCAGTCGCGACGCACGACCTCGTCCGAAAGCGCCGACTCCTTGACCTCTCCCAGCGCCATCGCGACCCCGAGCGCGGCGGCGTCGTTGGCGTAGACGCCCGCGCCCTCCGGACCGAACGTGAGGTCGTGTGACACGACCGTCTTTCCGCGCGACTCCGCGTCCTTGATGCTGGCGGTCGTCAGCCCGGGCACCTTGACCATCACGAGGTGGACGTCCTTCGCATCCGTCAGGCCCGCATCGGCCATGGCCCGGTGGGTCGCCTCGGCCACCTTGCGGATCTGGCCCATCCGGCCGACCTCTTCGGGCGGCATGGGCTCGGAGCCGGCTCGGCCCACGACGAGCCTCTTGTCGGCGCCTGCCCGCCCATCTGCGTCAGGGACATCGACCCACTCTCGCGTGACGGCCACGATGTGAGGCGTGATGACCCCCGGGCATCCGCCCGAGAGTACAAACACGACGCGGTTGGCCACCTCGCCCACCGTGATTCCGAGGAACCTGGCGGTCCATTCCCGAAGCGCGACGTCGGCCCATACCCGGCCCCAGTCGTCGTGGGCGCCTGTCCCCTCTGTCTTGCCCACGAGGGCGACGAGGTTCTCGGGGCCGATCTTGCCCTCATCGGCCAGCTTTTGCAGCCCGGCGGTGTCCGACGGCGAAGCCATGGGGCACACGAACATCTCGACTCGCTGAGCCTTCATCCCGCCACCTCCGCGCAGATTTTCAATCGAGACCGCCTGGACGCTGAAACCCAAAGCCGGGCATCCCCTCCAGCGTCTCCGCGAGGCCGAGCAGAGCCCATTCCTGGCCAGGCTTGCCCACCAGTTGCACTCCTACGGGCAATCCGTCGTCGAGCCCCGCCGGCACGGACACCGAGGGCGTGTGGGCGAAGCTCACCGGCAGCACGAACTGGATGTAGCGGCCGTAGGGCTCGCTGAGGAAAGGCGGCACCTCCTCGATCCGCATCGGTACCAGGCCGAGGGTGGGCGTGAGGAGGAAGTCGAAATCGGAAAGCAGCGGCCTGACCACCACGCGGTGAGCGGCGTCGGTGGCTTTTTCGAAGGCGCGGAAGTAATCGCCCGCGCCCAGCGCGCGCCCCTCCTCGACGAGCCGCCTGATGCCGGGCGCGAACTGCGCGGGGTCGGCCGGGAACGACGCCATGCTTGCCCTGCGCACCACTCCATAGCCCGAGGCCACCGACTCCGACTCCCAATCGATACGCCGCACGTGATGGCCCGCCGACTCCAGGGCGTCGGCCGCACGGCGGCACGCGTCACGGCACGCGGCGTCCATGCCCAGCGCTGTGGAGTCGGCGATGCCGATGCGGTATGCGCCGCCGCCGGGGCCCGGCTCGGCCTTCGAGCTGGTCGACGACAGCACCGAGAACATCAGACGCACGTCGGCCACCGTGCGACCGATGGGGCCCACCACCGACAACCCTGCGGGGTCGGCGATCTCGCAGGGCACGCGGTCGGGCGACGGGCGCAGCCCGACCACCCCACAGCAGGAAGCCGGTATGCGGATCGAGCCGCCCATGTCGGTGCCCAACGCGAGCGTGGCCATCCCTGCCGCGACCGCCGCGGCGCTGCCCCCGCTCGAGCCGCCCGGGGTAACGCCCGATCGCCATGGGTTGTTGGTGGCCGGGAAGATGGCGTTGGTCGTCCCTACCGCAGCCGCCAGCTCGGGGAGGTTGGTCTTGCCGAGAATGGCCGCGCCGGCCGCTCGGGCCCGAGCCACCGGGATGGTGTCCTCCGATGGCACGCGGTCTCTCCAAACGGCGCTGCCGTCGGTCCACGGCATGCCCGCCACAGGCAGGCTGTCCTTGACGGCCACTGTGACCCCGGCCAGGTGACCTTTCGATCCCCTGGCGCGCCGGTCCACGTGCACATAAGCGTGCACGCGAGGCTCGAAGCGGTCGATCGCGGCGAGGTGCGCCCGCACCGTCGCATCGGGCTCGAGGTCGCCCGCGTCCGTCCGCCTTTTGATATCCAGGGCCGGCAGCCAGCGCGGGGATTCGGCGCTCACAGCTCGCCCAGCACGCCGATGATCGTCCGTTCGAAAAGCTCGCCGGCAGTGTGGGTGCCGAAAGCTATGACGTCGTCCAGATCGAACGATTCGTCCGCCGAGTCGGACGTAATCCGAAGTCCGCCCCATGGCACACCGTTCTGATGAGCCACCTGGGCGATCGCGGCGGTCTCCATGTCGAAGCAGGTTCCATCGGGAAAGGCGGCCGTGATGAGGTCGCGGGCTGCCCGGGAGGTGACGATCTGATCGCCGGTGAGGACCAGGCCGGTGCCCACACGTCGCGGTCGCCCGGCAGCGCTTTGGGCCGCCCTCTGGAGCATGTCCGAAAGCGTAATGTCTGCCAGAAACACGCTCAGCCCAAGACCGGCGACCACGCCACGCGCATCGGTCAGAGGCCTCGCGTCCATGTCGTGCTGGACAGCTCCCGTTGCGACGATCAGCCCGCCTCGGGCGCTCTCGCTGTCGGTCGCGCCGGCCAGCCCGATCGACAGGAGGGCCCGGGGCCGGTAGATGTCGCAGGCGAACTGGGCGGCCATCGCCGCAGCGACCTTTCCGACGCCGGTGAGGATCAGCACGACCGGGTTGCCGGCGA
>JBAUTF010000019.1:0-13593 GCA_049582065.1 Candidatus Dormiibacterota bacterium
TGCCACGGCCGCCGACCGGGACCTGGGCTTTGACCGCGACGGGGCCCAGCTCCGCGCACGCGGCTGCGGCCTCGTCGGACGTGCGCGCGACCCGGCCGGGGGGGATCGCGATGGCAAGGGAGGACAGCACCTCCTTGGCCTGGTACTCGAGAAGCTTCAAATGAGGGGAACGTCCACTCTCGGCACAGGCTAATTATGAGAGGCAGCCTGATCGAGCTAGTCGGGCGCGCGCGGCCCAGGACCGAAGGTGACGGTGGGCGGAATGGTCAGCATGCGGCCGTCTTCGCCCCGAACCATCTGCCAGCCGCCCTCGTGCACCATCCGGTGATGGCGGTGACACAGGAGCACGAGGTTGTCGAGGTCTGTCGATCCGCCGTGGATCCAGTGCACGACATGATGAGCCGCGCTCCACGATGCGGGTTTTTCGCAGCCTGGCCACCGGCAGTGCCCGTCGCGGGCGTTGAGCGCCCGCCGCGCCGCACCTGACACCACCCGCCTGGAGCGCCCGATCTCGATCACCAACGATTTCGAGTCGAGCAGGACGCGGGCGATGCTCGAGTCGCAAGCCAGCCGCTCGATGGTCTTCGAAGAAACCGGCAAGGAGTGCTCCATCTCCGCCGCGGGCGCGCCGGCCATTCCCAAAAGCGTCTCGAGCGAGCTCGTGACCTGGAGCTGGGTCGTCTGGGTGTGGGAGGCAAGCTCGACCAGGGCATCCGCCTGCCGCCTTTCGAGATCGCGGTCGTCATGCGCTCCAGACTTGCGCGCCAGCGGCTCCAGCGCCGTCCGCACCGCGGCGCCTCCGACAGGGTCGAGGACGCCGCTGATCAGCAGCGACCCGTCCATCCAGGTGCTCAGTTTCAGCCGGCGCTGCTCGACCCGCTCGGCCTCCTCGGCGGCATATCGCGTGGGATCCGCCGCGTGCCGGGCGTGGTGGCAGATGTAGAAGAACTTGCCGGGCGAGCTCTCCCTGGCCTTGTCGACCAGGAGTCTCTCGTCAAACCGATCCCCGAGCGCCTGGGCCGTGCGGGCCATCACCGCGAGGTGGGCGTAGCCGATCTCGGCATCGCCCAGGGCCTGGTGGCTTTCCGGCATCCGCGCCAGGCTCTCGCCGACCGCGATCGCGTTGGCGGCGGCGCCCGCAGTCATGTGGCACTGGAAGCGCATCCAGTCGATCGCGCTGACCGAACCGTCCTCGTCCCAGGCGTCGGAGGCGGCGAACTCGGCCGCCGCCTGGGCAAAGGCGAGCTCCTGCAGGTCGATCGCGTACCGACGCTGGATCAGACGCTCGCGCAAACCACAATCGGAGACACAGACGTCTTGCGTCGCGAGCATAAAATGATGCTATCAAACAAATGTTCGATAGTCAACGCATTTGATCGTAAAGAATCCCGAAAACAGCATCTCTCGAGCTGCCTTTCTGTGACCCCAGCCCGGCCGCCACACCTGTTCCCAGTCCCTAACCCGCGACACCTAGACTGCCAGGCGATCTTTCAGCTGCCCCAACCCTACAGCGGGATGTTGCCGTGCCAGCGAGGGCTGCGCCGCCGCTCCTTGCGCATGGCGATTCGCAGCGCGCGGATCAGCTCCCAGCGCGTGCGCCCCGGCTCGATCACGTCGTCGATGTAGCCTCGCTCCGCCGCGATATACGGGTTCGCAAATCGCTCCGTGTACTCGGTGACCAGCTCGCGCCGCTTGGCGACTGGATCGGACGCCGCCTCCAGCTCGCGGTGAAAGATGATGTTGACCGCCCCCTCCGGCCCCATCACCGCGATCTCGGCGGTCGGCCAGGCGACGTTGAAATCGGCGCGGACATGCTTCGAGCACATGACGCAGTACGCGCCCCCGTACGCCTTACGCGTGATGACGGTGAGCTTCGGGACCGTCGCTTCGCTGTACGCATACAGGAGCTTGGCCCCGTGGCGGATGATCCCGCCGTACTCCTGCGCCGTGCCTGGGAGGAAACCCGGCACGTCGACGAAGGTGACCAGCGGGATGTTGAATGCGTCGCAGAAGCGCACGAAGCGCGCCCCCTTGACCGACGCGTTGATGTCGAGCGCTCCCGCCATCACCTTCGGCTGGTTGGCGACCACGCCGACGGGATGCCCGTCCAGGTGGGCGAACCCGACGACGATGTTCATCGCGAAGTAGGGCTGTACCTCGAAGAAATCACCGCCGTCGACGACCATCTGCACGACCTCTTTGATGTCGTAGGGCTCCTTCGGGTTGTCGGGGATGATGGTGGCGAGGCCCGGCGCTTCACGCTCCGGGTCATCGCTCGGTTCCACGGAGGCCGGTGGCTCCTCGCAGCTCTGCGGGATGTACTTGAAGAGACGGCGCACCTGCGCAAAGCACTCGTCCTCGGTTTCCGCGAGGAAGTGGGCCACGCCGGACTTGATGTTGTGCACCTCGGCGCCGCCGAGCGAGTCGAATGTCACCTCCTCACCGGTGGTGACGCGGATCACCTCCGGACCCGTGATGAACATGTAGCCGACGCCGTGGACCATGAAGGTGAAGTCCGTGATCGCGGGAGAGTAGACGGCGCCTCCAGTGCAGGGTCCGAGGACGAGGCTCAACTGCGGGATGAGCCCACTGGCCTCGACGTTGCGCCAGAAGATCTCCGTATAACCGGCGAGCGACACCACGCCCTCCTGGATGCGCGCACCACCCGAGTCGTTGATGCCGATGATCGGGATGCGGTTGCGCAGCGCAAGGTCCATGACCTTGATCACCTTTTCGGCGAAGACCTCTCCCAGGGAGCCGCCGAAGACCGAAGCATCGTGGCTGAACAGGACGACGTCGCGGCCCTCGATCTTGCCCATGCCGGTGACGACCCCATCGCCCGCGACGCGCCTTTCCTCCATACCGAAGCCGCGCGCGCGATGCGTGGCGAAGATGTCGATCTCCTCGAACGAGTTGCGGTCGACCAGGTGCGCGATCCGTTCCCGCGCGGTGAGCCGGCCCTTCGAATGCTGCCGGTTGAACGCCTCGCCGTCACCGTGGCCTGCCTCGTACCGGCGCTGGCGCAGCTGGTTGAGCGGGTCGACCTTGCGATGGCGAGGGGGCGTTTCAGGCATCAGCGCTTGTAAGCCAGAATCCGGATCACCGTCGGTTGGTCGCTCATCAGGCAACCTCCCCCGGTTGGTATTCGCCGAAGACCCCGCGGAGCACGGTGCAGCATTCGCCGATGGTCGCGTAATCGGCCAGCGCGGCCTTGAGCGGTGGCATGAGGTTGCCTGAGCTGCGGGCCACGCGCGCGAGCTCGGCGAGGTGCCGCTCGACAGCTTCGTTGGAACGCCTGGCGCGCAGCCTCTTGAGAGCTCGAGTCTGGGCCACCTGGTGGCGCGGGCTGATCTTGGTGATCTCGACGGGTGATGCCTGGGTGTCGGTGTAGCGGTTGACCCCCACCACGACTCGCTCACCGGCTTCGATCCTTTTCTGCAGCCGGTACGCGCTGTCGGCGATCCGCCGCTGGGTCCAGCCGACCTCTATGCACGCTACGGCTCCGCCGAGCTCGTCGATCTCGGCCATGATCGCGAGCGCTTCGTCTTCGACTTTGTCCGTGAGGCTTTCCACGTAATAGGAGCCGCCGAGCGGGTCCGCGACCAGCGGGACGCCGGACTCATAGCCGATCACCTGTTGGGTCCTCAGGGCGAGCTCGGCCGCGCTCTGCGATGGCAGGCCGAGAGCCTCGTCGTAACCGTTGGTGTGCAGCGACTGCGTGCCCCCCAGCACCGCGCTCATGGCTTCGAGAGCGGTCCGGACGACGTTGGTCAGCGGCTGCTGCGCGGTCAGCGTCACCCCGCCCGTCTGCGTGTGGAACCGAAGCGCCAGGGACCGCTGGTCATTCGCGTGGAATCGGTCGCGCATGATCCGCGCCCAGATGCGACGGGCGGCGCGGTACTTGGCGACCTCCTCGAAAAAGTCCATGTGCGAGGCGAAGAAGAATGAGAGGTGCGGCGCGAAATCGTCGACGGCGAGCCCTGCGTCCTGCGCCGCTTCGACGTAGGCGATGGCATGGCCGAGCGTGAAAGCGATCTCCTCAGAGGCGGTAGAGCCGGCCTCGCGGATGTGGTAACCGGAGATGGAGATCGTGTTCCAGTTCGGCAGATGCCGGCCGCAGTAAGAGAAGAGGTCGGTGATGAGGCGCATCGAAGGCTTCGGGGGAAAGATGTAGGTCCCGCGCGCCGCGTACTCCTTGAGGATGTCGTTCTGCACCGTCCCGGTGATCTTCTCCGGCGGGCATCCTTGCTTCTCGGCGACCAGCTCGTAGAGCAGCAGCAGCATCGACGCCGTGGCGTTGATCGTCATCGACGTCGAGACCTTGTCCAGGGGGATGTCCTTCAGCAGCACCTCCATGTCCTCGAGCGAGTCGATGGCCACACCGACCTTGCCGACCTCGCCGTTGGCCATGGGATGGTCGGAGTCGTAACCGATCTGGGTGGGCAGGTCGAAGGCGACCGATAGGCCGGTCTGTCCCTGGTCGAGCAGGAACCTGTACCGCTTGTTCGACTCGGCCGCGCTGCCGAAACCCGCGTACTGGCGCATCGTCCACAACCGCCCTCGGTACATGTCCTGGTGTATGCCGCGAGTGAACGGGAATGTCCCGGGCGGAGGCTCCTCGGCAGGGTGGTCCGCTGAGGAATAGACGGGTTTGATGGGCAGGCCGCTGTCGTTGGAGCGCGCTTCCGTCATGCCTCGACAAGCTCCGTCAGCACACCGCCGGCGCTCTTGGGGTGCACGAACGCGATGCGCACGCCGTGCATGCCGATTCGGGGCTCGGCGTCGATGAGCTCGAGGCCCGCCGCTCGCGCCTCCTTCAGCGATTTCCTGATATCGGTCACGGCATAGGCCACGTGATGCAGCCCAGGGCCGCGCCTGGCCAGGAACTTGCCCACCGGCGAGTCCTCCCTGAGAGCCGCCATCAGTTCCAGCTCGGAGTCGCCCAGCCGCAGGAATGCCGCCTCCAGACCCTCCTTCTCATTGGCCATGCGGTCCACGACCTCCGCGCCGAACACAGACCGGTAGAGCTCGATCGACTGGTCGAGGTCCGCCACGGCGATGCCGACATGGTGGATGCGGATCGCCATCAGTACCGATACCAGCCTTCCCCGGTCTTGCGCCCAAGCTTGCCGGCCTTGACCTTCGCCTCCAGCTGGTGGGACGGCTTGAACCGCTCGTCGCCTGTGGTCCGGTACATGTGCAGGCGCGCGTTATAGGTCACATCGAGGCCGCTGAAGTCTCCGAGCCGGAACGGTCCCATGGGCCAGTTCAAGCCCTTCTCCACCGCCGTGTCTATGTCCTCGAACGATGCCACACCGGCGTCGAGCAGCCGGTACGCCTCCTGCGTCGCGGAATGCAGGATGCGGTTGACGATGAAGCCGTCGATCTCCTTGTTGAGCAGCACCGGCGTCCGCCCCATCTCGCGCGCCATCGACATCGCGCGATCGACCGTCTGGTCTGAGGTCGACGGTCCGCGCACGACCTCCACCAGGTCCATCACCAGAACCGGATAGAAGAAATGCATGTTGACGCAGAGCTCCGGACGCGAGGTCGCGCCGGCGATCTTGCTGATGCCCATGGTCGAAGAGTTGCTTGCGAGCACCGCCCCCCGCGGGACGATCCGGTCCAGCTCGGCGAACATCGCGCGCTTGACCTCGAGGTCCTCGAAGACCGCTTCGATTACGAAGTCGGCCTCTTTGGCCGCCTCCTGCAGGTCGGTGGTCGCATGCACGCGCTGGAGCGAAGTCTCGGCGGCCGCGCGGTCGAGCTTTCCCTTTTCGACCCTTCTCATGACATGACCGCGGTTCGACTCGATCGCTTTGCGGAGCTGCTCCTCGCTCTGGTCCTGCAGCCGCACGTCGACGCCGTGGAGCGCCGCCTGCTGGGCGATCTGCGCACCCATGCTCCCGGCGCCAACCAGGGCGAGAGTCGTCACTGCACTGAAAAGATCCGGGTAACGGTGTTCAGAGTCGAGAGGTTGCCCAGCAAGCCGTCGATCCGAAGCTTGCCCTGGAGCAGCTTCAGCGCAACCCCCCTACCGACGTTGTCGAAGTAAACGGGCAGCCCGAGGAATCCGATCTTCAGGTTGCTCAGGTTCATCACCGTGCCGGCCTCAGCGCGGATGGTGATGGCGCGCCGGGGCCGGAGGCCGTTGTGCACGGTCATCGAGCCGCCCTTGAAATCGAGGGTGACACCCTCGTCGATGTCCGTCACCCAGATGCCCACCCGAGCCACCAGGCCGTCGAAATCGCGCTGCCGCTCGGGCCGGCTCTTCACGTTGGCCTCGATCAGCCCGCCCAGCATGGAGGCGAAAGCGCTCGGCTCGATGTCCGCGTAGTCGACCATGGCTAGCTTCTTCGCTGGAGCCTTTACTTTTCGTCGGGCCATTCGACTTCGACCCGTGTCGTGCACTCCGTAAGCTCCTGCGTGGCCTTCGTGTAGC
This sequence comes from Candidatus Dormiibacterota bacterium, assembly GCA_049582065.1. Taxonomy (GTDB): domain Bacteria; phylum Chloroflexota; class Dormibacteria; order Dormibacterales; family Dormibacteraceae; genus DATKSS01. Next base: position 6,443 of record JBAUTF010000019.1, read on the forward strand.
GCACGATCGTGGGCAGGTCGCCCTTCAGCTTGAGCTTGCCCTGCAGCATGCCTTTGGTCGCGTCGAGCTCTTTGGTGGCGACCTGCTTCCAGCGCGAGTAGGGGGCGGTGACGACGAAGTCGCACTTCTGGGCGTCGGCGGCCGGCCCGACCTTGATACCGCGCGCCTGGCCGTCGAAGAGGTCCATCACGACGCCCCTGGTGTCAGGGAAGTGCTTGTCCGGCTCGGCTTCGACCACCAGGCCGACCGTCCACTTCCAGCCCTTGGCTGCCGCTTTGTAGACGCTGGACTTGTTGATCTGCTCTTCGAAGAGCCTGGCCCACTCGCTTGAAAATGCCTTGACGGCCATGATGTTCCTCCCAGTCGTTGACTGAACCTTGCGCCTGAAGGTTACTAGCCCAGACGATCGCCGACCGCCAGCCGGCCGGGGCGGGTCACGCGGCAGTAGACGCCCATGCACGTTTCATGGGTCTCGGTGAGCAGGCGAAGCAGCTCCGGCGAGGCCACCGTGGTGTCGGGATCGCGCGTGATGACGACGCATCGCTCGCACCTCGCCACGGCCTCCAGCTCGGCTGCGCCGGCCTCGAAGCGCCGGCCGAGCCACTCGAGCTCCTGCTCGGGCGCGAGGCCATCGACGTACACGTTCGCCCTGAAACGGCGGTGGTCGACGGGCTGCCCCGCCTCGGCCGCGAAGGCGCGAACGCTCGCGAGGTTGACGATCAGCACCGGCGAATCGTCGAAATTGGCTCCGGCAAGGTCGCGAAGCTGCAGTGGCCTACCCGACTCAGCGGCCAGCTCGGCGGCCAGGCGATCGTCCAGGGTGCGGGTCTCGCCGCCGGGCGTCAGCACCTCGACCCCGTCCCCGGCGAGCCTTGCGCGGTAGGTCATCAGGGCCTCGTGCTGGCGGATGGTGAGCAGCTTTCCCGCACGGTTCGGCGTTCCGTCGACCAGCGCCAAACGCCGATCGCCCTCCAGCCCCTTCTCGCCGGCGAGACATGATTGGAGACTCTCCCCCGCCATCGACTTGACGGGGTAACGCCAGATCTCTTCGATGATCGACACCGGTCCACAAGGGTACCGGCGCACTTACGATGGCCGCCGTGGGTGAAAAGGCGGCCAGCCCGTACTGGGAGCCGCTTTCCGCGCGCGACGCATGGTTCCTGTACGCGGAACGAGCGGAGACGCCGCTCGACATCGGCACCGTCTACGTGTTCGAAAGCGGCTCCCGGGTGCCCGGCGGCCGGGGGGCGCTGGGCGTGGAGGAGACCATCAAGGAGCGCATCCACCTCGTGCCGCGCTACCGCCAGCGCATTCTCCGAGCGCCGTTCAACCTGGCGCACCCCGTCTGGGTCGACGACCCGCACTTCGACCTCGGCGCGCACATCCGCCGGGAGGTCCTGGCGCCGCCCGGCGACGGTGCGACCCTGCGCCGCCACGTGATGCGGATCCTCGCGCGGCCGCTGGACATGCGCCGCCCGTTGTGGGAGATGACGATCATCACCGGGCTCAGAGGCGGTCGCGTCGTCATCGTCAACCGCGCGCACCACGCGATGGTCGACGGTGTGTCGTCGGTTGACATCCTGACTCTCCTGCTCGACACGACGCCCGAAAGCTTCAAGCCCGAGCCACCGGCCGAGGCATGGCAGCCGCGGCCGGTGCCGTCCAACTGGCAGCTGGTCAAACCCATGCTGTGGAACTTCGGTCCCACCCACCGCTCCGAACGCACCAGGACACCGGCTTTCTGGAAGACGCGGAGCCTGCCGTGGAAGAGCCTGGTCAAGTTCACGGGCAAGGTCGTGTCGCCGCGGCCGGACCTGTTCTTCAACCGAAAGATCGGGCCGCAGCGGACCGGGCGCGGGTTGAAGGTGCCTCTGGCCGCGTTCAAGTCCCTGAAAGACCGCTACGGCTGCACGGTGAACGACGCGGTCCTGGCCGTCGTCTCCGAAGGTCTGCATCGATGGTTCAAGTCGCGCGGCGAGGACGTGCCCGAGAAGGTGCGCGTGTTCTGCCCCGTGAGCGTGCGCACCGATGACGCGAGAGGCCGCCTGGGCAACCAGATCAGCGGCATGGTCCTCGAGCTGCCCACCGGGGCGCTGAGCATCGAGGATCGCCTCCGGCGCATCAACGTCACCACGGGTGACCTCAAGCGGACGCGGCAAGCCGTGGCCGCCGACAAGCTGGCGGGCCTGGCGGACTGGGCGCCCCCATCCCTGCTCGTGCTGGCCGGGCGGCTGATGTCGACCCCGCAGGCCGGCGCCAACATCAACGTGACCAACATCCCCGGCCCGCAGTTCCCGCTGTACTCCGGCGGCGCGGAGCTGATCGAGGTGTGGCCTTTCGCGCCGCTCTACCCGGCGATGGGGCTGGGCGTCGCGATCGTGTCCTACAACGGCAATGCCTATTTCGGCCTGACCGCGGACCCCGGCATCGTCCCGGACGTCGAAGAGTTCACGACCAGGTTGCGAGAGGCGGCGGCCGACTGCACCGCGCTCGCACAGGTTTGAAGCCAAGCGAAGTGCTCAACGCTTCTCGCTGCCGGACCAGCCGGGGGTAAGCGCTACGACTCGAGCGTAAAGCGCATCGTGTTCTGACCGACCGCGATCAGGTCGCCGGCGGACAGCTGCTTTTCGATCACAGGCTCGCCGTTCACCAGGGTCCCGTTCGTGCTGCCCAGGTCACTGATCCAGAAAGATCCGGCACGCACCTCGATCCTGCCGTGATGACCCGATGTCGCGGGATCCCCGACCACGACGTCGTTGTCCGGCGCGCGGCCGATGGAGACCATCTGGCTCGGCAGTGCGACGATCCGCCCCGCAAACGGCCCTGTTTCGAAAGTCAGCAGCGCGGCGTACGCGGCCCCCTGTGCGAGCTGCTCGGGGGGCAGCGCCTCAAGCGAGACCGTGGCCTTCGACTCGGTGGGCGCGTGCTGCCAGGCGGGGATGATCGACGTCGCCTCTTCGAAGCCGTCCGATCCGGTCTGGTTCCCATTGCCGGCGGCGGCGCTCGAGGCGGTCGGCCACGCCACGATCGTCGACGTGACGTTGGGGCCCGAAGAGGGCATCGGCGGGCGGGGCGATGCAGCGATCTCGAGGTCGGTCTGCGGCGCCCGCTCCGGTTCGGCCTGCGGCTCGGAGACCGGATCCGGTTCCTGCTGCGAAGCGGCAGGCTCGGGCTCGAGGGCCGCGGCGGGCGCGACAGCGGGCTCGGGCTCCGAATCAGCGGGCTCAGGCTCGGACGCGGTCGCGGACGGCTCTGACCACGGCTCCGGCTGCTCTCGGGCCGGTTCCTCGGCCGCCACCCGCTCGGGCTCAGGCTCGGCGACCGGCTCCGGCTCGGACTCGATGGCGGTCGCATCGGCCCGCATCTCGGGCCGGGTCCGTTCCACCGCCCAACTCTCGAGCTGGGGTTCGAGCTCCGCAGGTTCGGCGGCCGTGACCGTTTCGGGTTCGGCCGGTTGGGTGGCCGCGTCCAGTTCGAGCACTTCCGGCTCGGCGCCCGCGGCGGGTTCGCCTCCCTGCTCCTCGAGGACCGGCTCGGGTAGGTCTGGCAGCGCCTCCGGCTCGGCGATCTCGGCCTCGAGGCCCGCGGCCTCCGCGGCGACCACCGGCTGGATGACCGGCGGTTCCGTGGCCCGGAGCGGCTCTTCCCCAGGGGCGGCGGGCGTCAAGTCCGGCTCAGGCTGCGCTTCGGCTTCCCATTCCGACTCTTCGCGCGGTTCGGGGGCGGATTCAGTCTCGGGCTCGGACTTCGGTCCGGTCGACGGAAACGCACCGATCCCCGTAGCGACAGGCTCGGCCGCCTCGTCGGACGGCGCTTCCACGGCAGGCTCGGCGAGCGCTTCAGGCGACGGCGCGTCCTCGAGGTCCGGCGGGCGGGTCGACGTGGACATGGCGATCGTCTTCGCCCATTCGCGATGGGCTTCCGCCGGCACGGGCAGAACCTGCGTTGCAGCTTCGGAGGACCGATCAACGGCCGCGGTGCCGAGGAAGCGCTCAAACCAACCGGCGATCCGCCGCAGGCGTTCGACGCGACGGTCGGGCCGGCCGTTGCGCGACAGGTCATGAGACTCATCGGGAAACCGGACGAGCTCGACCGTCTTGCCCAGGAGCCGCAAGGCGCCGAAGAGCTCCTCCGACTGCGAGATTGCGCAGCGCAGGTCCATCTCGCCACAGGTGAGGAGCAGCGGCGTCCTGAAGTTCTGCACGTATCGGATGGGCGACCGCCGCCACAGCTCATCGAGGTCGGGCCAGGGTGGTGGTCCGAGCTCGAGCGCTCCCCACAGCACGATGTCGTGCTGCGAGTACTCGCTGACCAGGTTCGAGATGGAACGCATCGAGACCGCGGCCGAGAACCGGTCCGTCTGTCCGAGTATCCAGTTGGTCATGTAGCCGCCGTATGAACCGCCGCCGACGCCCATTCGGTTGGTGTCGATATACCCGGTCCGCTCCACGACCTGGTCGAGCGAGCTCATCAGGTCGGCGTAGTCCTTGCCGCCCCAGTCGCGCACCACCTCGCGCCTGAAGCGCTCGCCGTAGCCGTCCGACCCTCGCGGGTTGAGGTAGAAGACGACGTAGCCCATGCCCGCGAGGACCTGCAGCTCGTGGAAGAACGACCACCCGTACTGCCCGTGCGGGCCGCCGTGGATCTCCATGACCATCGGGTAGAGACGGTTCGGATCCAGGCCCGCGGGCTTCAGGATCCAGCCCTCGAGCTGCCAACCGTCGGGAGCCGTGAACTCATGGTGCTCGGGCTGTGCGATATAGCGATCGCGCAGCCAGGGGTTGAGGTCGGTGAGCCGGGCCTCGGCGCCCTGCGTGAGCATGTGCAGCTCGCCCGGCTGGTCCGCGTCCGAGGCGCAGAAGGCCAGGACGCCTGCGGCGACGTCGAAGTCATACACCCTGCGGCGGCCGCCAGCCTCCTCACGGACGTTTCCGTCGAGGTCGACCGAATGAACGGCGGTGACCCCCGGACCGCTCGCGGGGAAGTAGATCCGGTCGCCCTCGGCCGACCAGCGGACGCGCGTGCCATGGCCCGCCCGCATGTCGGTGATGACGCTGTCGTTCACTCCCCTGTCGAAGCCGGCGGTGAGGCAGCGCGGGCCGCCCCCGGTGAGGGGCACGACCCACAATCGCTCGAGCAGCCCGGCGTCCAGGCCATTCGGCGCGATGAAGGCGATCTGATCCCCACGCGGCGACCAGATCGGAGAGCTCAGCTGGAACCCGCCGCCGAGGCGCTGGCGGTTGGCGCCGAGGTCGACGAGATACAGGTTCAGCTCACGCTGGAGGTCGGCTCCCGGCTCCGCGTTGCCGGCGACCACCAGCCTGGTGCTGTCCGGCGCCCAGTCGAAACCGCTCACGTCCCACGCGCCGCTGGTGAGCTTTGTAACGTCGCCGCCCTCGGGCGACACCAGGAAGAGGTGGTGATACCGGCCGTCTACGAACCCCTGCCCGTCGTGCTTGTAGTCGAGGCGGCGGATGATCCTGGCCACCGGCGTGCGGTGGATCTGATCGGGTCCCTCTGGCGGCCGAGGGTCCTCGACCACCGCCCCGGGATCGGAGCGCACCATGCCGACGAAAGCAATCCGGGAGCCGTCCGGCGACCACGCCGGGCTGGAGGCGCCCTCGGGGACGGCGCTCACCTGCGTGGTCTGGCCGGTGGCAAGCTCGGTCACGAAAAGCTGGTCGGCGGGACCGATCCGGCTGATGAACGCCAGTCGCCGGCCGTCCGGGGACCACTCCGGCGAATGGTCGCGCTGCGCGCTGGCCGTCGGCTCCACCGGCTCGGGGTCGAGCAGGCGGCGGACCACGATCCGGCTGCGGTTCTGCCGGGATGCGGCATCCGCCCAGCCGACCTGGTAAGCGACCCGCTCGCCGTCCCGGCTCAGCCGGACGTGGTCGATCCACCGAAAGCGATAAAGGTCTTCAGTGACTATCGGGCCCGCCATGCCGTCCCGCCGATGCTAGCAGCAGAACCGTATCTTTCCGGGGTAAACCTCTGACATGAGCGGGGTCACCAGGCGGCAGGCGGCGGTTGGCGGATTCGGTTGGGGATGCATCGCCGGGATCGCCCTGGTCGCGCTGATGTATGTCGCCGCCCTGGTGTTGGGCCTGCGGCCGCTGCCTCAGCTGCTGAACCAGCCGATCCTCTCATTGATGCCTGGCTTCGTCTTCGGGTTCCTGATCGACACGCTCCAGCACGCGGGCAAGGTGGTCGAGGAGTTCGGCCTCATCGTCGCGATGGTCCTGGTCCTCGGCCTGCTCGGATCGGCGGCGGCCGTCGCCGGCCTACGGTGGACGTCGCAGTACGTGCCGCTGGCCTTTGCGGCGGCCGGTTGGTTTGTGGTCACCGCCGTGCTCCTGCCCGTCAGCGGGACGGGCTTCCTCGGCCTCGGCGACGGGCCTGTGACGCCGGTGATCTGGGCGGCCCTGTTCGCCGTTTACGGGGTAGTGCTGCAGATGGGTTCGAGCCAGCCCGGCGCGACGGACGCCGGCCGGCGCCGCGTCCTGGGTTCGCTTCCTCTCACAATCGGCGCGGTCGGCCTGGGAGTGCTCGCCTTCCGGCTCGTGCCTGGTTGGTACCAGGCGATCTTCAACGCGCCCGAAGCGGGCCTAAAAGGCATCTCGCCCGAGATCACCCCGGTCGAGAACTTCTACGTCGTATCCAAGAACTTCACGGGCTTCGACCCGGTGGTGGATTCATCGCGCTGGAGCCTTCGCGTGGGCGGCCTGGTGGACAAGCCTCTAACCCTGTCCTTAGACCAACTTCGCGCGCTGCCGTCCGTGTCGCAGTACGTGACGATGGAATGCGTCAGCAACAACGTCGGCGGAGGCCTGATGAGCACCGGCTCCTTCACCGGCGTGCCCCTGCGCGACCTCATCGCGATAACCAGCCCACGTGCCCAGGGCACCTGGGTCGCATTCGCCGCGGTCGACGGCTACACCGAGAGCGTGCCGGTGAGCCTGGTGCAGGGCGCGCCCGAAATCCTGGTCGCGTACGACCTTGACGGCGCGCCTCTCCCCACCAGCCACGGCTTCCCGGCTCGCATGGTCATCCCCGGGCACTACGGCATGAAGGGACCGAAGTGGCTCCAGACCATCAACCTCGTGGACCGGGAGAGCGGCGGTTATTGGGAGCAGCAGGGTTGGGACCAC
>JBAUTF010000020.1:0-20224 GCA_049582065.1 Candidatus Dormiibacterota bacterium
CGGGGCTCTAGCAGAAGGGAACCATAACGAGCTTCGAGGTGGCGTTACTTGAGTTCCACGGCGGCGAACTAGGTGGCTTCGTCTTGCTTCGCGGCGAGCGCGAAAAGATCGCCATGCTCCGGATCGACCCCGAGTTCCAGGGGCTCCAGACGCTCGAATCACTGGCGGTGGAAAACATTGCCGTCGTCGGGGCCGTGCTCGGCGCCGAGCTCCAGCGGCAGATGGGCGACTACATAAACGAGCTCCCGATGGTGTCCGAACGTCGGCGTCCTAGCCGCCCGCGGGCAACAAAAGGCCGCGCAGTTTAGGCTGTCGGCGGGGGGAGCTTCGATAACCGACCAGGCGCAGCAAGCCGTAGGCCTGGTGGTCGAAGCTGAGTGCCCGCTGTGCCAGGTCGAACTGAAGGTCCATGACGGGCGGGCGTGCTGTCCTTGCTGTGGCGACAGCTGCAAGGCCGGCCCGGGCAGTTGAGAAGTCAGGCATTGCCCTGAACCATGGGCGCAATTGCGAGCACTAGCAGGCGGTGTGGGCGAGAGTCCTAGAGACAATCAGACGGAGCTGGGCTTAGGTTGGCTTTGGGGACGGGCGTCGGGGCCGAGTTCTTGCAGGGCTAACCCCAAGAGCTGGGTGGGGGCGTACGGCCCTTGTCTTGGTGCAGTCGCGCTCGGCGCAGCAGTCGCCTCCCGTGGGCGCTTTCGGGGTGGGTAAAAAATCCCAGCTGAAATCGGGACAAAGTCCCGGCGGCAAACGAATCGCTCGAGCCTACGCTGCCAAGCGGAAAGCAGGTTCCGAGGCGCAGGGCGATGGTTCTCCCGTTTCAGGTCCAGGGGTTAGGGGCCGGGCTCGGTGCTCGCCACACTTGCTGTTCCTGCGCTGACCCTCGGCCTGTCGGCTGTGGGTCGGCTTGTTTAGGCGGAATGGAGACATGTTGAAAGTGGGAGTTACGAATCAGGTTCTTGGCACTCTGCGATCGTCTAGAAGAACCTGGTGCTGCGAGCGGTGCCGGGCAGCAGCGCTGAAGGCCGACAACGCCGCGGGCTCGTTTGCAGGAAGGGGCCACCAAGCGATCACCCCCCAACCCCCAAAGCAGGTCACCCCGCCGATGCCCGCGAACAAGGAATCGTTAACCCGGCCTAGCGCGTTTCTTCTTCCCTCCCTGACTTGGACAGTGCATTAAAGAGTCGGCAGTTCGCGCGTCTGGTCGTGGTCGGGGCAGCCCGTCGGGAGTAGGCTTGCGGCGGGAAAGGGGGCGATATGGCGCGCGCTGTGAGGACGTACACCTCAGCGCCTTCAAGGGGGTAGGGAAGCGCCGCCCGCCACACCCATCTTCCCAAGCCTGGCCGTCGGCCTTTGGCCAAGGTCGGCGGTCAGGTGTATTGAGGGTTGGCTATGTGGAGGGTGGCGCGGTAATAGGCTCTTGTCCAGCCTCACTCATGGCCGCGTCCACCCAACTTGAGTTCATCGCTCGGTTGAAGAAGCCATCAACGTCGTCGCGGACCCTCCGGGCGCAGTCTCGGCAAAGGAACAGCCTACCGGGGCGATGGGAAGGTATGAGCAATGCGCGGTGGTTGGACCCGGTCCCGCAGAACTGGCATATGCCCTTGCCGCCATGAAGCCACTGAATCGGCTGAAAAGAATCCATCTGCAAGTGCCTTAAGAGTTGTTGGCGGGAGCTGGAGCGGGGTCTGCCGGCGCCTTGGTCTTCTGGTGGGCGATGCCATGCTGGCCGGCGAGCGCCGCCCTCCGGCAGCTCTCACAGCACCAGCTCTGGCTGGCGGGACGCACAACTCCGACGAGCTGACGCAGAATCCCCACCATTTAACAACGCACGAAACGGTCGGTCTACCCATTCGATTTTCACGCCTGTCGCTAGGCGAGACCGTTTCGCGTCCGGCCGTCAGTCGGTCTGGGCTCGAGGCGATGATCGAGGCTGGCAAGGTCGAAGCATTGCCTACCGGCTCTACTAAAATGATCGCGACAGAGCGAGATCGGGCGCCTCAAGGCGTCGGGGGGCTGGTTCTCGGGCGCTGCCGGCGTGAGGCCCGCCGTACGCGTTGCTATGGAGACAGAGACCAGCAGGATTGGCGGATCAGGCGCGATAAACGATCTGAGAACCGTGAAGCTATACCACCTGACGATGCACTCGACCGAGATTCTGCGCGACGGCTTTGGCGAAACGACCGGAACGTACCTGACCGAGAGTGACCATAGTGGCGTGTGGTTATTCGACCGACCGGTCGACAAGCGCATAGGTGGTGGCGACGAGGCTGTAATGCTGGAACTTGAGATACCCGAGCCGGTTGTCCTCCCGTTCGAGTCGGTCGGAAACCTGCCCTACCGCCAGTTCTTGATGCCGGCGGCGCTCGTCAACCTGTACGGGCCGCCCCGCATCAGCAACGAACACTAGTTGTCGGCTCTGGATGCGCCGCGAGCATGGGAAGCCAGTTCTCGTCGTGGCTGACACATTCCGGACCCAAGCTGAGCGCGCCATCGCCTCCGTAGTCGAGGCTGAATGCCCGCTATGCAAGGTCGAGCTGCGAGTCCACGACGGGCGAGCCTGCTGTACATGCTGTGGGGACTCGTACAACGTCGGCCCGAGCCGCTTGGAGGTTAGGTAGTGCCCGAGCACGGGCCCGAGGTGCCGTAGGTACGCGGGTGGGCGGGGTTGACGCCTCTTCGGAATTCTCGCTCGCCGGGGGGCGATTCGCGTGCGAAGGCCTAGTGCACTGGACGGTACCGTTTACAAGCTGGGAGCTACCCCGGGAGGTAATCGCGCCGCTCGTGTGTAGGGAGGGCCGCCTTCAGCGAAAATTGACCCGGCCCGTCAGTCACAGACCATTCCCGAAGCCGCAGCATTTCTGGGGCTCAACCTCTCCGTCAATGACCGCCTGCGTGTGGCTGGCGGTGAGACTCTTGTGTTCGTGATCATTCCATCTACACCAGAAGTCTCGCCGGATCGAATCGACATGGACGCGCTCAGCGACCGCCACCAGTCGTTGGTGGGTGATGCCCGGCGGGCCACCGATGATCGTTGGATCAAGTAGGTCTACGGTGCCGCCCAGGGCGATCTTACTTTGCTTCGGCGCCGACCTGCGCAAACGCGGGCGGCACGTTGGTCCTGGTTGGCGCATGCTGGAGTGACCGAACCTCCCGCTCCTTCACGAACCCTTCGGCATGGAGCACGCAAGGAGTTCCTGGCGCCTTAACGCCACCATCGGCACCCGGAGGGAAGGAGCCGAACAGTGCCCGAGCACAACAAGGTACTCGCGCGTCGAAACATCGAAGAGGTCTGGAACCAGGGCAAGATCGCGGTAGTCGATGAGCTGATCGCTCACAGCGCGATCTTCCACGACCCCAACCTCCCGGAGGGCAAGTTCGCCGAGCCCGAAGGCTACAAGAAGTACGTCTCGATCTACCGGTCTGCGTTTCCGGACCTCCATCTGACCATCCACGACCAGGTGGCGGAAGGCGACAAGGTGGTCACTCGCTGGAGCGCCAGCGGCACGAACGACGGCCCTCTGATGGGTATCGCCGCAACCCACAAGCGCGCGACCGTGCTAGGGGTGGACATCAACCGCTACGAGAACGGCAAGATCGTCGAAGGGTGGATCAGCTACGACATGTTGGGCCTGCTTCAGCAGCTCGGCGTAGAGACGCTCGAGGCGGTTGCGGCGCCGGCCTGATCGCGCAGGGCGACCGGGCTCGGGTCAGGCCCGAAGCGGCTCGAAACGCGCGGTGAAATGGCGGAGCGTCGGCGCTTGTTCCACGATCCGGTAGCCGGGGAGCCCGGCCGCGCCGCCGGCGACCTCGGCGCAGACCTCGATGACGTAGTCGATGTGACTCTGGGTATAGGTGCGGCGGGGAATCGCCAGCCGCACCAGGTCGAGGGCAGCCGGCTGCTCGGTCCCGTCGGGGCGGCGCCCGAACATCACGGTTCCGATCTCGCAGCCGCGCACGCCGCCTGTCTCGTAGAGCGCCACCGCCAGGGCCTGCCCAGGGTACTGCAAGGGCGGAATGTGGCCGAGCAGGGAGCGCGCGTCGATGTACACGGCGTGGCCGCCGGTCGGCTGAACGATCGGGATGCCCAGCCGGTCAAGCGCCTTTCCGAGGTAGGCCGTCGAGCGCACCCGGTACTGGAGGTAATCGTGTTGAACGACCTCCCGCAGGCCCTGCGCGATCGCTTCCAGGTCGCGACCCGCCAGGCCGCCGTAAGTAGGAAATCCCTCGGTGAGGATGAGTAGGTTTCGGCACCGAGCAGCCCATTCGTCGTCGTTCATGGCAAGCCAGCCGCCGATGTTGGCGAGGCCGTCCTTCTTGGCGCTCATCGTCATGCCGTCCGCCAGCGAGGCGATCTCGCGCACGATGTCACGAACCTGCCGGCGCTGCTGCCCTGGCTCGCGCTCGCGGATGAACCAGGCGTTCTCGGCAAAGCGGCAGGCGTCCAGGAAAAGAGGCACGCGATGACGCGAACAGACCTCCCGTACGGAGCGCAGGTTGGCCAGCGACACGGGTTGGCCGCCGCCCGAGTTGTTGGTGATGGTGACAAACACGACCGGGATGTCGGCGCGCCGCGATTGTAGGAGCGCGTCGAGCCCCTCGACATTCATGTTGCCCTTGAACGGATGCAGCGCTGCGGGATCTCTTCCCTCGTCGCAGAGCAGGTCGATCGCCTCGGCGCCCGTGAACTCCACGTTGGCTCGAGTGGTGTCGAAATGTGTGTTGTTCGGCACGAGCTTGCCTGGCCCCGCGATCGCGGTGAAGAGGATCTTCTCCGCCGCGCGACCCTGGTGGGTCGGGATCACGTGCTTGAACGGAAACAGGTCCTGAACACTTTCGAGGAAGCGGTAGTAGGAGGGCGAGCCGGCGTAGCTCTCATCCCCGCGCTGCACCCCCGCCCACTGGTCGCGCGACATTGCCCCGGTGCCTGAATCCGTCAGGAGGTCGATGATCACGTCGTCGGAATGCACCGCGAACAGGTTGTAACCCGCCTCACGGACCACCTTCTTCCGATGACGGGGCGTCGTCATCCGCAGCGGCTCCACGGAGTGGATGCGGAACGGCTCGATTATGGTGCGGAACGCCATTGGCTCTCAATCGTCGCTGTTTGCCTCCGGGGCTGCGCGGTCCACACCCGGGAGGGCGCCGGGTCCGCGTTCGAACCCGGCTTCCCGCCCATGACCCGACTCGTGATCAGGCGACCACTTGCTTGTTCGTAGTCGATGGGGTTACGCCTTCCACCGCGTGGCGCACCGTGGCCATCACCCACAGCATGGCCGTGACCACCATCAGCGCGACCAGGAACTCCTGCGTGCCGAAGATCAGCCCTCCGACAATGGCGACCGCCAGCGCGATCATCACGATCACCGTCGTCATCAGCCCGAACGGGTCCCTGTAGTAGAAACTCTCGCGAGGCGCGCCCAGCGCGCACGCTCCCACTCCTACGACCCCAAGGGCGATGATGCCCGACCGCACTCCGCCCAGAAGCGGCCAGCCCCAGCCCTGGACGACCGAAAGTGCCATCAGCAGACCAGCCAAAACGAGAACCGTCGACAAAGCGTCTTTCCACGTGAGCCTCATGTTCAGATACCTCCGGCCACAACCTACCTCTGTCCGGGATCGGTGCCAACTGCCATAAGTCCCCGCCCGAAAGGCCCATCCGGCGGGTCCCAGCTAGAAGCCGCGAACCTTGCTTGGGATCAGCCGGATCGGCACGCTGTACGTTTCCGCCATCTCTTCAGGACTGCCGAGCCCGAGGCGCACCATCTCTTCGCGGTACTTCGCCACGTATTGAGCGTTCTCGTGCACCGGCGCCGCCGACCGGTCGACCGACGCGCCGGCGATGACGATGACGACCTCGTCGCCGCTGCTCCGGCTGTCCAGGTGGAGGGCCACCCTCGGATTGGCTTCGATGTTGCGCAGCTTGGCCTGGTCCGGCGCGCTGTAGACCAGGATGCTCGCGCCATCCCATGAGAACCACACGGGGTTGGGCTGCGGCGTGCCGTCCCTGGAGACCGTGACCAGCCAGCCGATAATGTCCTCACGCAACCGCCTCGCCGCCCGAGAGCCGAATTCGGTGGTCGTGTCGATCAGCGGCCCCATGTCGAGAGTCGCTAAGCCACCGCGCGGCCGAAGGCACGCGCGCCGACAGCGATCGCGACGATCGACAGGACCAGCATGATCACGACCCCTTTGGCCACGCTGGGATCCCCCAGGTGTCCGATGAATACGGCCCGGGCGGCGTCGACGGCGTAGGAAAGCGGGTTGGCCGCGGCGATGTTGCGCAGCCACTGGGGAGCGAACCCGAGCGGGAGAAGGACTCCGGAGAGCAAGAGGATGGGCAGCGCGGACGTGAACACGATCGGCGCATAGCTGTTCTCGTTGCGGACCCACAGCGCCACCGCGTATGCGACCGATGCGGTAAGCAGCCCGATCAACGCGATCAACGCGAGCACGACCACGACGCCGATGGGGTTGATGCTCAGCCCAAACGGCAGCGAGAGCAGGATCAGGATCAGCGACTGGACCAGGATCGAGAGCATGTCGCGCAGCGCCCGACCCAGGAGGAGGGCGACCCGGCTGACCGGGGTCACGCGCAGCCGTTCGATGACCCCCTCCCTGAGCTCGGAGATCAGGCTGAAACCGACGCCCGCCGCCCCGAACATGCCGAGCTGAACCAGCAGGCCGGGCACGAACACGTTGTACGCGCCGCCGGATGGGAAGCCCGGCACGCCGGCGAGCGGCTTGAGCAGCGGCGCGAAGAGGACCAGGTACAGGACGGGCTGGAGCACCCCGATCGCCACCCAGGCCGGGTTCCGGATGAACAGTCCGAAGTAACGGCCGAAGACGAGCCAGGTGTCTCGCAGCAGCTTCATGCGGCGGTCTCCCGCAATGACCGCCCTGTCTGGCGGAGGAAAACGTCGTCCAGGCTCGGCCGGTGAAGGCCAATCGTCATCAGCTGCATGCCCGCGCTGTCGAGCAGCCGGAGGATCGCCGGCATCGCCACCTCGCCGCGGTCCACATATAGAAGGATCGAGCCCTCCTCGAGTCGTGACTCACGGACGAACGGCTGGTCCTTCAACAGGTTGAGCGCTCGCTGCTGGTCGCCCGCCACGCTCAGCGTCACGACGTCGCCGGCAACCGCGCGCTTGAGCTCTTCCGGCGTTCCTTCCGCAACGATCTTGCCGTGGTCGATGATCGCAATCCGATCGCACAGTGCGTCCGCCTCGTCGAGGTAGTGGGTGGTGAGGAAGACCGTCGTGCCACGGTCGTGCATGTGCCGCACCTCATCCCACACGCGTGCGCGGCTCTGCGGGTCCAGCCCGGTGGTCGGCTCGTCGAGGAACAAGAGCTGCGGGTCGTGAACGAGGCCGAGCCCGATGTCGAGCCGGCGCTTCTGGCCGCCCGAGTAGGTGCTCCCGACACGGTCCGCGCACACGTCGAGCTCGAGCATCTCGATCAGCTCGGCGGCTCGTCTTCGGGCCGCTTCACTCGACATCCCGTATAGGCGGCCCTGAAAGACCAGCTCCCGCCTGCCTGTGATCTCGCGATCGGCCCCGCCCGCCTGGCCGACGTACCCGATGCGGTTGCGGATCTCGCCCGACTGCGTCAGCAGGTCACATCCCGCAACGCGGGCGGTTCCACCGCTCGGCGGCATGAGGGTCGACAGCATGCGCAGTGTCGTGGTCTTGCCCGCTCCGTTCGGGCCGAGGAAGCCGAAGATCTCGCCCGGCCGCACCGTCAGGTCGACGCCGGCCACCGCCTCGACGGTGCGGGCCCGCGTCTTGAACACACGGCGAAGCCCGTGCGTCTCGATCACCGGCGCGACTTCGGTCGAATCCACCCCGCTAGATTGTGTTGGAAACGGCTGGCGCGCCGCCGGTCAGGTAATCCCAGAACGCTTCCTGGACCGGCCCGCCCCTGGCCCTACGCCGGATGGCGCTGATCGACCTGAAGATCGACGGGGTGGGCAGCGCTTTCAAAACGCCCGATGCGATGTCACCCGCGACGGCCAGTCGCGGCAGGGCCGCGAAGCCGAGCCCGGCGATCGCCGCAGCGCGAACGTACTCCGGGTGTCCGAGGTTGAGCGCTTCTGCCCTGTCGTACGCATCACCGAGCATCTCGCGCACCTTGTGCTCCGCGGACCAGGTGGGTCCGCGCCTTAGATAGCGATGGTCCGCCAGCTGTGCCGGAGTGACGGTTGGCAAAGCAAACAGAGGATGGTCGCTGCGAGCGACCAGGATGAGCTCGTCCTTCGCCAGCACATGGGAGACGAGCTCCGGGTCAGGCTCGCCTTCGATCAGGCCGCAGTCGACGGTCCCAGCCACCACGTGCCGGTTGATGTCGGAGGTCGGTTCGATCGCGACCTCCAGCTTGATGCCCGGGTGGATCCGTGAGAATTCCGCCAGCCGGTCCGGGAGGTAATAGCTCGCACAGGTAGGGCTCGCGCCCAGGTGCAGCGAGCCTGCCTGCAGGTTCTTCATCGATTCCGAGGTGTCCTCGAGCACCTCCACGGCTCGAAGCACGGCGCGGGACGAGACCGCGAGCTCGCGCCCGGCGCCGGTCAGTCGGATCCGCCGTCCGTAGTGTTCGAGCAGCTGCAGGCCGAGCGCCCGCTCCAGGTGGTGGATCTGCTGGGTCACAGCAGCCTGGGTCAAGAAGAGCGCGGCTGCGGCTTTCGAGATGTGCTCGTGCTCGGAGACTGCGACGAAAGAGCGGAGCTGCTCGAGCGTGAAGATCGGCTTTGGCATGCCGACATATTAGTCCTGCTTATGAAATCCATTACAAAGGGTTGAAGCGAAATCGTTGATAAATGCCGAACCCATGCGTTGTTGGGGTTAGGGTTTCGAAACGCTCGCTGGGGCGAGAAAGGAGGTGGATTGCCAGTGAAACGCCGGATGTCCGGCCGCCAGGGCGGCCAGGGAATGGTGGAGTACGCGCTGATCTTGGTTCTCGTTTCGATCGTAGTCATCGTGATTCTTTTGACCATGGGGGGCCAGATTCAGAACGTGTTCTCAAACGTCGTCGCCGCTCTCGGCGCGTAGTTCGATCTTCTCCAGCGGGCCGGGCCGTGCCCGGCCCGACTGCGGGGCTTGGAAAACCCCCAAACCCGGCCATCGCGAGGCCGCCCAACGCGGCCTTTGAAAGCCTTTACCAACGTCTAACCGAAGTGTGGCCGCCCACCCGCTAGAGTTCCATTTGTGGTGGGGGCCCAACCGGATTCCGAGCAGCCGCCTGTCCTCGCGCCTGGCGTCTCCCGCTACATCAACCGCGAGCTGTCGCGGCTCGACTTCGACGAACGGGTGCTCGCAATGGCCGAGAACTCGACGCTGCCGCTGCTCGAGAGGGTGCGCTTCCTGGCCATTTTCAGCCAGAACCTCGACGACTTCTTCCAGGTCCGCGTAGCCGGCTTGAAGGAGCAGGTTCTGGCCGCCGTGGCGGTGGCCTCGCCCGACGGCATGTCGCCCCTTGACCAGCTGAAGGCGATCCGGGCCCGGGTCGAAGACCTGGTCGACCGGCAGGAGGGCCTGTTCATCCGCGAGATCGTGCCGACCATGGCCGAGGCCGGAATCGCCATCGTCCGGCGCGAGGAGGTGAGCAAGAAGGAGCTGGGCCAGCTTCACACGATGTTCAGGCAGCAGATCTTTCCCGTGCTCACGCCGCTGGCGGTGGACCCGGGACACCCCTTCCCGTACATCTCGCACCTCTCCCTGAACCTCGCCGTGATGGTCCGGGACCCACAGCGCCGCCAGCAGCGGTTCGCCCGCGTCAAGGTGCCGCCAGTCCTGCCACGGTTCATACCCCTGGTCGAGGGAGAGCGCTACGTGCCGCTCGAGGACGTGATCGCTCTGCACCTGCCGGCGTTGTTTCCCGGCATGGAGATCGTCGCCCACCACCCGTTCAGGGTGACGCGGGATGGCGACCTCGATGACGTCGACAGCGACGCGGAGGACCTGCTCGCGGCGATTCAGACCGAGCTGCGGCGACGCAGGCGCCACGCGCGCGTCGTCCGCCTGGAGGTCGACCCGGGCATGTCTCCCGAGGTCCTCGAGCTGCTGACCCGCGAGCTCGAGCTCCAGCCTGCCGACGTGTACCAGGCTGAGGGCCTGCTCGACCTGAGCAGCCTCGCGGCGCTGGCGCAGCTTGACCGACCTGACCTCAAAGAGGAGCCCTGGACACCGACCACCCAACCGCGGCTTCGCGGCCTCGGCGCCGAGGTCCCGGACCTGTTCGCGGTGCTGCGCGCGGGCGACGTCCTGGCGCACCACCCTTATGACTCGTTCGCCACGTCGGTCGAAGCGTTCGTCGACCACGCCGCCAGCGACCCCGACGTGCTCGCGATCAAGCAGACCCTGTACCGGACCTCCGGCCCGGCGAGCCCCATCGTGCGGGCCCTTATCCGCGCGGCTGAGCGCGGCAAGCAGGTCGTCGCGCTGGTGGAGCTCAAGGCGCGCGGCGACGAGCAGGCGAACATCGGCTGGGCGAGGGCGCTCGAGGAAGCCAACGTGCACGTCGTTTATGGGTTGCTCGGGCTCAAGACCCATGCCAAGGTGACCCTGGTGGTCAGGCGCGAGGGCGCGCACATCCGGCACTACCTGCACGTCGGTACCGGCAACTACAACCCGAACACGGCGCGCGCGTATGAAGACGTGAGCCTGCTCTCCGCGGACGCCGATATCGGCGCCGACGTGACCGAGCTCTTCAACCTGCTCACCGGCTACAGCCGGCAGAGCAAATACCGCAGGCTCCTGGTCGCGCCTACCAGCCTGCGCGCAGGCATCAATCAGCTCATCGAGCGTGAGTCGGTCGTAGGCGGCCGGATCATCATCAAGGTCAACAACCTGATCGACCCGGAGATCATCGACGGGCTCTACGCCGCATCGCAGGCCGGCGCTCAGATCGACCTCCTGGTCCGCAGCATGTGCTCGCTGCGCCCCGGAGTGCCGGGCCTGTCAGAGCGCATCCGGGTCCGTTCCATAGTCGGTCATTTCCTCGAGCACTCGCGCATCTTCTGTTTCGGCAACGGCGGCCAGCCCGAGTATTTCCTGGGGTCGTCCGACCTCATGCCGCGCAATCTCGACCGGCGTGTCGAAGCAGTCGTCCCCGTAACCGATCCCCGCTTGCGGCGGCGGCTGGCGGAGATCCTCGAGATCTCGCTCGCCGACGACGTGCTGGCATGGGAGCTGGGGCCGGACGGCACGTGGCGGCGCGTGCCGACTGTGGCCGGGCTCAACTCGCACAAACGCTTCCAGGAGATGGCCCTCGAGGCCGCTCGAGGACTAACGGTGGTGAACGGCCTTCCGCATGCTTGACCTCCAGTGCTAGAGCGTGAGGTCAAGCTCGGGGCGGGCCCCGCTTTCCACCTCCCCGACCTCAACGGAGTCGTCGACGGCGTCGCTGCCACGGCGCCGGAGGCGGTACGCATGGAGACGGTTTACTACGACACTCCAGACCTCAGGCTCGCGCGCTGGGGCGTCTCGCTCCGTCATCGGGCCGGCGAGGGCTGGACGCTCAAGCTCGCGCCGAAGCCACCGGCGGGAAAGCAGCCCGGCGACCTGCTCCAGCGCGACGAGCTGACTTTCGAAGGCGGCGCGAAGAAGCCACCTGAGGCCGCGGTCGCCCTCGTCCGGGCGTATGTGCGCAAGGCCGAGCTCGTGCCGGTCGCCCGGCTCTCGACGCTGCGGCGGCGCGTTCGCCTGGTCGACCCCGCGGGCATGCGCGTGGCCGAGGTGGTCGACGACGAGGTGTCCGTTCGTGACGGCCGCCGGGTGGCGGCGCGGTTCAGGGAGATCGAGGTTGAGGTGGCGTCCAACGGGGATGCCGGGGACGGAATAGTCACGGCGCTGGTGATGCGCCTGCGGGGCGCCGGTGCCGGCGCGCCAGACCCGACGCCCAAGCACATTCGTGCGCTGGGCCCAAGGGCGATGGAGCCGCCCGAGGTGTCGTCGCAGCCGGTGCAGAAGGACGCAGCGGCCAAAGACGTGATCCGGAGCGTGCTCGCGGATGCGGTGGCGGCGCTGCTCCATCACGACCCGCTGGTGAGGACCAGTGGAGACCCCGAGGCGGTGCATCAGGCACGCGTGGCGACGCGCAAGCTGCGTTCGCACCTGCGGACCTTCGCCCCGCTGCTCGAGATCGAATGGACCGATCCGCTTCGATCGGAGCTCGGCTGGCTGGCGATGAGCCTCGGCGCGGTGCGGGACAGCGAGGTCCTGCTGGAGAGGTTGCGCGAGCGCTCGAGCGCCCTACCCGCCGCCGACGCCCGATCGGCAGCGTCCCTCCTCCACATCCTTGAGGTAGACATCGACGCCATGCGGAAGAAGCTCCTCGCCGACCTCGGGTCGGCCCGATACATCGATCTGCTGGAACGGCTGGTGGCCGCGGCGCACGCGCCGTCGACCCTGCCCGAAGCCGATCAGCCGGCCGTCTCGCTCCTCCCGGCGCTTGCGTCGACCCCCTGGAGGCGTCTCCGGTCAGCAGTCCGCCAGCTTCCCGAGAACCCGGCCGACCCCGAGCTGCACAGGATCCGGATCCTCGCCAAGCGAGCGCGCTACGCGGCGGAGGCGGTGGCGCCGGTGGCCGGCAGTGGGGCGGAAGCGTTTGCGCGCGCAGCGGCCAAGCTGCAGACGGTGCTCGGCGAGCACCAGGACAGCGTGACCGCGCAGGCGTGGCTGCGCAGCGCCCGGGTCACCGGGCGTCGGGCTTTCGTCGCGGGCGAGCTGATCGCCATGGAGCACATTGCCGCCGAGGACGCGCGCGGCAAGTGGCCGAAGGCCTGGACGTCCCTGGAGCAGAAACGCCTCCGTGACTGGATGGTCTGAGCCGGGACATCGTGGGGACCTTTTACGTCGTGCGTCACGCGAAGGCCGGCAGCCGGGGGCACTGGACGGGCGACGATCGCGTACGGCCGCTGAGCCAGAAGGGCTTGAAGCAGGCCGAAGCCCTGGTGCCGATGTTCGAACCGTTCAGCGTCACGTCGATCTTCTCCAGCCCATTCCTGCGCTGCGTGCAGACGGTCGAGCCGCTCGCGCGCGCAAGAGGAATGACTGTGAAACAGGTGCCGTCGCTCGCGGAGGGACAAGGTCTCGCCGGCGCGATGCGGCTGATGGGCGACTCGAAGCTCGACGGCGCGGTGCTCGGCACGCACGGCGACATCGTGTGGGAGCTGGTCGAGGACCTGGTCAATCGCCACATCATCAAACCGGGGGATGGAGGGTACGAGAAGGCGGCGACCTGGGTGGTGGAGGTCGAGGACGGAGCGATGATCCACGCCCGCTTCATCTCAGCTCCTTGAGCGCGGCTCCATCTGCTCTGACGCGAAGCCTGCGGGCGGAGATGTCGAAGCTGGCGAATCCCGAACGGGCCAAGGCAATGGAGGCCTATATGAAATCCACGATGCCGTACTACGGGTTGAGCCTCCCTCAGGTGCGTGGAGTTTGCAAGGCGGTGCTCCTGGAGCGCGAGCTCGGCTCTTGCGCCGGCTGGAAGAAAGCCGTGCTCGAGCTGTGGCGCGGGGCGCGCCGCCGCGAGGAGCGCTACGCCGCCCTTTACCTGTTGAGGCTGAAGCAATACCGAGAGTGCGTGGGCCCCGAGCTGATGCCGATGATCGAGGAGATGGTCGAGACGGGCGCGTGGTGGGACGTGGTCGACGAGCTGGTGCACACGGTCGGCGAGCTGCTCCGAGCGTATCCCAACCAGGTCAGGCCGGTGATGCGAGCCTGGAGCACCGACTCCAACCTGTGGAAACGGCGCGTTTCGATCATCTGCCAGCTGTCCTTCAAGCGCGACACTGACCTCGAGCTCCTCTACGCCAACATCGAGCCGAACCTGGGCGACCGCGAGTTCTTCATTCGCAAAGCGATCGGATGGGCGCTGCGCCAGTACGCGCACTTCGACCCCCAAGAGGTGGAGCGATACGTGCGTGAACATGAAGCTGTGCTGAGTGGCCTGAGCCGCCGCGAAGCGTTGAAGAACTTCCGCTAGCCTTGCACCGATGACGGTCACGCTGCGGGGTCCAGGCCTGTCGGAGGGCCAGGTCGTGGCCGTGGCCCGCGACAGAGAGCCGGTCGCCCTGGCCGCGGCCGCCCGGACGAGGATGGAACGGAGCCGCGCCCGCGTCGAGCGCGCAGCGGGGGCCCGCGAACCGGTTTACGGCGTGTCGACCGGCTTCGGGGCGCTGGCCCAGACCCGTGTCGCTCCTCTCCGCCAGCCGGAGCTCCAGCTCGCCCTCATCCGCTCGCACGCGGCGGGGATGGGCCCTCCGGTCGAGACCGAGGTGGTCAGGGCCACGATGCTGCTGAGGGCGCGCACCCTCGCCATGGGGCTCTCGGGCGTGAGGCCTGTGGTCGCGGAGGCGCTGATCGGGATGCTGAACGCCGGGATCACGCCGGTGGTGCCGCGCCATGGGTCGGTCGGGGCGAGTGGCGACCTCGCCCCCCTCGCTCATGTGGCGCTCGCCCTCGTCGGGGAGGGCGAGGTCTTCGACGCGGACGGCACGAGGAAGCCGGCGCTGCAGGCGCTCAAGGCGGCCAGGCTGAAGCCGGTCAAGCTCGAGACCAAGGAAGGCCTGGCGCTGATCAACGGGACCGATGGGATGCTGGGCATGCTCGCGCTCGCGTGTGCCGAGGCGGAGCTCCTCTTCCGCACGGCGGACGTGACCGCGGCCATGTCGGCCGAAGCACTGCTCGGCACCGACCGCACGTTCCAGGCTCGGCTGCACGAGATCCGGCCGCACCCTGGCCAGATCGCGAGCGCGGCCAACCTCGCCCGGTTGATGCGCGGTTCGCAGATCGTCGCCTCGCACCGGCATTCGCAGCACGCCGTCCAGGATTCCTACTCGGTGCGGTGCAGCCCGCAGGTGGCGGGCGCGGCGCGCGACACGCTGGAGTTCGCCCGGCGCGTCGCGGCCATCGAGCTGTCATCCGCCGTCGACAACCCGGTGGTACTGGAGAACGGAGACGTCGAATCAACCGGCAACTTCCACGGCGAGCCGCTCGCCTTCGCGGCCGACTTTCTCGCCATCGCCGCGGCCGAGGTGGGCTCGATCGCCGAGCGTCGGGTCGATCGCCTCCTCGACCCGCATCGCTCCGAAGGCCTGCCGCCCTTTTTGGCCGAAGAGCCTGGTGTGAACTCGGGGCTGATGGTCGCGCAGTACACGGCGGCGGCCCTGGTGGCGGAGAACCGCAGGCTCGCCGCCCCGGCCAGCGTCGACTCGATCCCGACCTCGGGCATGCAGGAGGACCACGTGTCGATGGGTTGGGGCGCGACGTTGAAGCTGCGAACGGTACTCGGCAACCTCGGGCACATCCTGGCCGTGGAGCTCGTCTCCGCCGCGAGGGCGCAGGACCTTCGCCGGCCGCTCGAACCGTCACCCGCCACCGCCGCGGTCCGTGACCTGCTGCGAACGCGCGTCCCCGGCGCGGGCCCGGATCGAGTCGTCGCGCCCGACCTCGCGGCGGCGGAAGAGCTCATCCGCAGCGGCGCTGTCGTCGAGGCCGCCGAATCCGTCACAGGTCCTTTGCGGTGAGCCACGTGATCCACGCCCCGCGCGGCTCCGAGATCAGCTGTCTCGGGTGGCCGCAGGAGGCCGCCATGCGCATGCTGATGAACAACCTCGACCCCGAGGTCGCGGAGCGGCCGGAGGACCTGGTCGTGTACGGGGGGACGGGTCGCGCAGCCCGGTCGTGGGAGGCTTTCGACGCCATCATCCGGGAGCTGCGAAGGCTCAAGGGCGACCAGACTCTGCTCGTCCAATCGGGCAAGCCGGTCGGCGTCTTCGACACGCACGAGTGGGCGCCGCGTGTACTGATCTCCAACGCGATGCTCGTGCCCGAATGGGCCAACTGGGACGAGTTCAGGAGGCTCGAAGCGTTGGGCTTGACGATGTACGGCCAGATGACGGCCGGCTCGTGGATCTATATCGGCACGCAGGGCATTCTCCAGGGCACGTACGAGACGTTCGCTGCGATTGCGCGCAAGCGGTTCAACGGCTCGCTCGCGGGGACGATCACCCTCACCGCCGGCCTCGGTGGTATGGGCGGCGCTCAGCCCCTCGCCATCACGCTCAACGGCGGGGTCGCGATCTGCATCGAGGTCGACCCCGAACGCATCGAAAGGCGTCTCGAGCATCGATACCTGGACGTCCGAGCCGATGACCTGGAGCACGCGCTGCGACTTGCCGCCGATGCCAAGAAGGCGAGGCGAGCCCTGTCGATCGGCCTCCTCGGCAACGCGGCCGAGGTGCTGCCGGCGCTGGTCGCCCGCGGTTTCGACGTGGATGTGGTCACCGACCAGACCCCGGCCCATGACCCGTTGAGCTACATCCCTGCCGGCCTCTCGCCGGAAGACGCGCAGGAGCTGCGCCTGGACGATCCGCAGGAATATGTAAGACGCGCGCGTGAGAGCATGGCCGTCCACGTCGATGCGATGGTCGGCTTCATGGACCGCGGCGCGGAGGTTTTCGACTACGGGAACAGCCTGCGCGCCGAGGCTCGCCTCGGAGGCAGCAAGCGGGCATTCGAGTTCCCCGGCTTCGTACCCGCCTACATCCGGCCGCTGTTTTGTGAGGGCAAAGGGCCGTTTCGCTGGGTCGCGCTGTCAGGAGACCCGGCCGACATAGCCGCCACCGACCGCGCCATCGTCGAGGAGTTCTCCGACGATCCTGCGCTGGTGCGGTGGATCGAAGCCGCCGCCGAGCGGGTCAGGTTCCAGGGCCTTCCGGCGCGCATCTGCTGGCTCGGCTATGGCGAGCGTGCTCGCGCGGGCCGTCGATTCAACGAGCTCGTCCGCAGCGGCGCGGTAAAGGCGCCGATCGTGATCGGGCGGGACCATCTCGACTCAGGGTCCGTCGCGTCGCCCTATCGCGAGACTGAGTCCATGCTCGACGGCTCCGACGCCATCGCGGATTGGCCGATCCTCAACGCGCTCCTCAACACCTCGAGCGGCGCCTCCTGGGTGAGCGTGCATCACGGCGGAGGCGTGGGAATCGGACGCTCGATCCACGCGGGCATGGTGGTCGTTGCGGACGGGACTGACGCCGCCGCTCGCAAGCTAGAGCGCGTTCTCACCAATGACCCCGGCACGGGGGTCATGCGCCATGCCGACGCCGGCTACCAGCGCGCGGTGGAGGTCGCGCACGAGCGCGGCGTCCGCATCCCGATGCTGGAATGAGAAGCGGCGGGGTCTGGCACGCCGAGCAGGCGTGGTTGGGTCACCGTGCGGCGGATGTGCTGATCGAGGTCGAGAACGGTTTGATCAAGTCGATCACCGAAGGTGTCCCTGCCCCGGCGGGCGCCACTGCCTTGAAGGGCTGGACGATTCCGGGTATGGCCAACGTGCACAGCCACGCGTTTCAGCGCGTGCTGCGCGGCCGGGTGGAATCCGGGAGTGGCGACTTCTGGGAGTGGCGGCAGGAGATGTACCGCGCCACCCAATGGACGGCGGACGCCTACCTTGACCATTGCGCCTCGGTGTTCACCGAGATGCTGGCTGCCGGCATCACGGCCGTGGGCGAGTTCCACTACCTTCACGCCGGCGGCAACGAGCTGGGCAAGTCGGTGATCGCGGCCGCCCGGAAGACTGGCATCCGCCTCACCCTGCTCGACACCTGCTACCTGCATGGCGGCGTCGACGGCCGTCCACTCGAAGGGGCTCAGCGGTCGTTCTCGGATGGCGATGCGCAGCGGTGGGCCGCGCGCGTGGACGAGCTGGAAAGCGGCGAAGGGGTGCGAATCGCCGCCGCGATCCACAGCGTGCGCGCCGTCGACCCCACGGCCATGCGCGTCGTGGCCGCCTGGGCGCGCAATCGAGGCGCTCCTCTGCACGTCCACCTGGCCGAGCAGCCTGCGGAGGTCGATCTGTGCATGGCGGCGCACAGCTGCACGCCCGCCGCCCTGCTGGAGCGCGAAGGCATCCTCGGCGATGATGTGACGGCAGTGCACGCCATCCACCTCGATGAGAGTGACATCGCGCTCCTGGGGCGCCGGCGGGTAGCGGTTTGCGCATGCACCACGTCCGAGCGAGACCTGGGCGATCGCGTCGGGCCGCTGGGCGCGCTTGCGGCTGCCGGCTCGCCTTTGACCGTCGGAAGCGATTCGAACGCGGTCATCGACATGCTCGAAGAGGCGCGCGGGCTCGAGCTCGATCAGCGCCGCGCGACAGGCCGGCGCGTGCACCATCAACCGCAGGCGCTCCTGCAGGCCGCGACCGCCAACGGCATGCGGGCTCTTGGCTGGGACGCGGGTGAGCTGAAAGCGGGCAAGCTGGCTGACTTCGTCACCCTGCGAGCGCCGAACACTGATCTCGACCCGGGCTACCTGGTCTTCGGGCTATCAGGCGGCGACGTCACCAACGTCGTCGTCGGCGGCAGGATCGTCGTTTCGAGATGAGGCGCCTGCGCAACATCGGGCGGCTGTTCACGGGCACTGCCGCGGGCGTGATCGAAAATGCGGCGGTGATCTGTGCCGGCGAGCACATCGCCTGGTGCGGCAAGCACGGCGATGAGCCGAGCGAGCTGATGGAATCGATCATCGAGGAGGACGACTGCGCCGGCGGCCTGGTCACCGCCGGGTTGATCGACGCCCACACGCATCCGGTGTACGCGGGCGACCGGATGGCTGAGGTCGCGATGCGCACGGCGGGCGCGTCCTACGCGCAGGTCGCGGAAGCGGGTGGAGGCATTCGCGCCACCGTGAAGGCCACCAGGGCCGAGCCGGCGAGCGTGCTCGAACAGGCCACTGCGCGCAGGCTGTGGACCTGGCTCGAGGGAGGCGCCACGACGGTCGAGGCCAAGACCGGCTACCACCTCGAGCGTGAAGGGGAGCTCGCCACGACTCGCATGCTGGCGCGTCTCGCCGAACGCCAGGATCTGCCGCGGGTCGAGGTGACCTTCCTCGCGGCCCACGCTCTGCCCCCTGACCGCTGGGCGCGCACCGGTACGTATGCGAAGGAGGCCGCGAGCTGGTGCGAGGACGCGCACCTCGCCGGCGCGCGCTTCTGCGACGTCTTTTGCGACCGGGGCTACTTCACCGTCGCGCAGTCGCGCGCCATTCTTAAGGCGGCGCACGCGGCGCGGCTGATACCGCGCATCCACGCGGACGAGCTTGCGCGCACCGGCGGCTCTCGCCTTGCGGCGGAGCTTCACGCCGTTTCGGCTGACCATCTGCTCCGAGCCAATGCGAGCGACGCGGTCGCGCTAGCTCAAGCAGGCGTGGTGGCCACGTTGGCCCCGGGGACGGCGCTTTCGATCGGCAGGCTGCCGCCGGTCAAAGAGCTTGCGGCGGCCGGCGCGGTGATCGCCCTCGGCACGGACCACAATCCGGGAACGAGCGGGATCACGAGCATGAGCCTGGTGGTTGCGATGGCGGTGGGGGTGTTCAAGATGTCGGCGGAGCGAGCCCTGATCGCGGCCACGGTAGGAGGAGCGCATTCACTCTCGCGTTCAGACCGGGGGGTTGTCGCTCCGCGCAAGCTGGCTGACCTGGTGCTGTGGGAGGCGGAGCATGAGGGCGCCTTCGCCTGGGCTTACGGCCTCAAACCGCGCATCGTCTGGCGGGGAGGTTCGCAAGTATTTGCCTGATTTTGAGTTGCTAAACACGTGCAATCGGCATATAAGTTGCACATGTACGGCCGCCGCGCTGCGAACACGAATCAACAAACGCGGTCGAAAATGGAGGAAGTCTGCTAGTGGCAAAGTGGAATCCCTTGGCGTTGAAGCTTCTGATGTGGGTGATGGGAGTGCTGCTCGTCGTGGGCTCAGGACTGAGCTTCATCGGCAACAGTTTCTTTCAGTTCGGCAGCGTTTGGGGCATCAGCGCCCCGGTAGCTGGCGTCGCTTTCGGGGCGGGCGTCATGATCGCGGGATTCGACCCGATCGCAAACGTGAGCTGGGTCCGCGCGGTCATCCTCTACGCGATCCTCGAGGTCGTCTGGGAGATCTTCGACGCGATCAGCATCGGGCGTTTTGACATCATCCCGTTCGTCGTCGCCATCGTCGTCGCAGTGATTCTCCTGGTGCTCTACCCAAACAAGCCGGCTCTCTGGATGCAGGGAGGCACCTCAGCAGGAGCCCGCGCCTAGTCCAACAGTCGCACCACCCGAAGGGGCAGCATCCGCTGCCCCTTTTCTTTTTCACTTCCCCACGCAGTGGGGAAGGTGGCCCGCAGGGCCGGATGGGGAGACCTAGGCGCGACTGCCATTCGACCTCCCCATCCCCGTCTCCGCCGGGTAC
>JBAUTF010000021.1:0-2762 GCA_049582065.1 Candidatus Dormiibacterota bacterium
CATTGCCGCTGAAGGTCGCGCCGTCTCGCACCTCGAGACGGGTGACCCGAACGTCGCCGATCAGCGAGCCCGAGCTGCCGACCACGAGCTTGTGGCGAGCCATGACCGGACCCTTGACCTGTCCGCCGCCGTCGATCTCCACATCGCCGGTCGCCTCAAGGGCGCCGTCGACCGTGCCGACGACGCGCACGTCACCTTCGACGTAAAGGCGGCCGATCAGGCGGTCCTTCGGACCCAGGACTACGGAGTTGTGCGGTCCGGCGGAGCCGTCGTCCGCCGGGGGCACTGCAGGTGTCCTAGTGGCCGGGCGCCTGCTGCTCACTGTCTCCCATTCGGACGTGGCCGTTGAGCGTGGCGCCGTCCTCGATCTGAAGCCTTCGCACGACGATGTCGCCGCTGAGCCTGGCGTTCTTGCCCATTGTCAGCTTGTCTCGCGCGGTGACGGCGCCCTCGACCTGCCCCTTCAGGGTCACGTTCGCGCCCTCGAGCAGGGCCTTGACCGCGGCGCCCGAGGCGACGTCGATGTTGCCGGTCACGTGCAGCTCGCCCTCGGCCCGACCGTCGACGTGGACCGATCCGTCATAGGTGAGCTTTCCTTCGAGGCTGTCGTTCGGGCCCATCGTGAACTTGCGCTGCCCGTCTCGCTTCGCCTCGCCGTTCTCCTCGACCGAAGCCACGGCGGAGCTCTCCGCCACCGCCTCCTGAACGTCCATGAATATCGTCACCCCCGACTTTGATCAGTGCCCTCCTGGCACCCTGGATTCAGGCGCTCAACGTTAAAACAGAACGGCTGCGATTCGAGGACAACATGGTTCAGTCTTCAGCAGGCAATCGAGGGTTGCCTGCTCATCAATCATCGGTTGGCCTCATGCCCGCTCGCTTACACGAACTCCCCCAGCAGGCCGGCGGCAGTGAGCCCCGATGCGCGCGATGAGACGGTGATGTACGGCTCATGGCCGTAGCCCTTCTCGAGGAGGTGCGGCTGCTCGCGCACCGCGATGCGCCAATCCTCGAGTTGGCTCTTGTGGCAGTCGATCGCGCGCAGCTTCATCATCACCTCGTCGGAGCTGAGGTCGATCACGATGTCGACGTCCTTGACGACCAGGGGCAACCCCGCCTCGCCGCTGAGACGAAACGCCGCGGCGTAGAACTCCTTCAGCTGCGTGTCGATGGCCAGGTGATAGAGCGCCGGGCGTTCGCCTTCGGTCATCGCGGCGACGGCCGCATCCGTGCACGCCCCCATCGAGACGTGGTCGGGATGTCCATAACCGCCGTCAGGCCCCCAGCCCGCAACCGCCCGCGGGCGCCGTCTCGTGATCTCCTTCCAGATCCGCTGCGTGATCTCCTGCTGGTTGGACGCGGCCACCCCGCCGTCGGGGTAGTCCCACAGCTCGACGCCGCCGAGCCCCAGTGCACCGGCCGCCTCCTCGAGCTCGGCGGCGCGGATCTCGGCCAGGTCCTCGCGCCTGGCGCCGATCGGCTTGCCGCTCCAGCCGGCCTCGCCGAAAGTGGCGCAGATCAGGTGGACGGAGATCTCGGCCCGGGTGTGGCGGAGGATCAGGCCGCCGCACCCCATGGACTCGTCATCAGGGTGGGCCATCACCACCAGCAGTCCGCCCGAAGGATTCGCCATCGAGGGATCAGGGTATGCGGTCTTCGATCTCCCAGGCATGGTCGAGCGCGTGCCATGCGGCACGCCTGGCCGCGTAGGCCGCCGGCCATCTCGACCCCGGATCCGGATTGGCCAGCCCGTCGAGGATCGCGTGGCGGAAAGCTCGCACGGCAGTCCTGTCCCTGCCATCGGGCTGCTTGAGCCGCACGCCGATTCCCTTTGCGTACTCCGCCTCGGCGCCGAGCACGTGGTCGAACATGGCGTCGCGGTCCCTGCCTCCTCCGCGCGGCCCCTTGCGCAGCGAGGCCGGCGCTTTCGCCACCACCTGGTCGAGGTACGTCCAGCAGGCCCCGACCAGATCGCGCATCCGCTGGACCTCCGCGGCCGTCAGCCGGCGCGACTCGTCCTTGGCGGGGATCCCCGGCGCGCCGAAATCGGTCGTGGCATTGCCCGCCATGCGCTCGACCACCTCGAACTGGGTCGCGGTCGCCGGAAAGGCGGCGGCGGCGAGCCTGGCGACGCGCGCGTAGCGAGGCGCGTACGAGGCGAGAGCTTCCAGCGCCGCTTGCTCGCTTTTCGCCGCGCGGCACCAGCCCGGCCAGGCGGCGGCGCTGACGAAAGTGCGCCTGGCCCCGTGCTCGACGTACACGCGCGTTTTGGTCATCAGGAATGTCAGATTAACCCCTGTTCTCAGCCCCCTACGCGGCGCTTAGACTTCCGCCATGACGACGATGTTTCACGACGCGCAGCGGCGGTTGCAAGACCGCTTCGACACCCGGCGCCTCGCAGACCGCATCGAGGAGCGCCTCGTCCACGACTTCATCGACCAGCACGATGCGGAGTTCATCACGGCTCGCGACATGTTCTTCCTCGCGACCGTCGATCCCGAGGGCAGGCCGAACTGCTCCTACAAGGGTGGCGATCCGGGTTTCGTGCGCGTGGTGGACGAGCGGACCCTGGCTTTTCCGAACTACGACGGAAACGGCATGTACCTTTCGATGGGAAACGCACTTGCCACCGAAGAGGTCGGAATGCTTTTCATCGACTTCGAGCGGCGAAACCGGATGCGGGTGAACGGCTCCGCGAGCGTCGACGAAAACGACGAGCTGATGGCGGCATACCCGCTGGCGCAGTTCATCGTGCGTGTCAG
>JBAUTF010000022.1:0-2591 GCA_049582065.1 Candidatus Dormiibacterota bacterium
CACGCTGATGGGCCCGGGGACCAACCTCAACTCGCTCGGCGACTGGATCTCTGTGCCCCCGTTTCCCGAGGCTTACAGCCCGGGCGACGTCGTGATCGCGGCAGGCCTGGCGCTCGTGGTTTTCCTCTTGACACGGCGGCCCACTCGATCGCAGGCGGATGGCGCAGAAACGTCCCGCCGTATAGTGAGTGACCCGCCGTGATCATCTTCTGGATCTTCACGCTCTTCGTCGGCGCCTCCACCTTCGCCTTCACATTCATCTTTCTGCAGCTCGGGATGGGGTGGTCGGTCGCCGATGCCCTGGTCGCCATGTTCATTTGCCGCGGCCTTCTCAGCATGGTGCGGCGATCACTGATCCTGCGCGAGCGAATCTCCCCCGAGACCGACATCCTCACCCGCACCGTGGAGACCAACCGGGCGATCTTCTGGCGGCGCGGGCTCTTCCTGGCCGCCATCCCGGTCCTCTACTTCGCAGGCGCCTACTACCTGTTTGGCCTGCAGCCGGCCGATGCGCTCGCAGCGCTGCCTCAGGCCATCGTGGCGGGCCTCACCAACCTCCTTTACGTGCTGTTCCTTCTGGGCGCCAACTTCGCGCTCTTCCTTGGACCTTTCTACATCTACACGCGAATCGGCAAGACCATGATCAATCCCGACGACGCGAACTTTGGGGTCAGCATGGACGACGTCCGAGGTCAGAAGGCTGCGGTGACCGAGATGCGCCGGATCCTCCGCCTCATCGAGCACGGCCGCCTGTACGTCAAGGCAGGCGGCAAGCGCGAGCGCGGCGTGCTCATGGTGGGCCCTCCGGGAACCGGCAAGACGATGCTCGCCAAAGCCATCGCCTCCTCGCTGCAGGTGCCCATATACATCGCGGCGGGAGGTTCTTTTGCGGGCATGTTCCTGGGCATCGACGCCCTGAGCGTGTACCTGATGGTCCGCGCCGCCCGCAGGAAGGCCAAGACCTGGGGTGGTTGCATCGTCTTCATCGACGAGATCGACGCGCTGGGTCAGCGCCGCTCGGGCACCGGGGCCGGCGGAATGATGGGCGGCATGGGAGGCATGTTCGGAGGCGGTCAGCTCGGTTTGAACATGCTGCTCGTTTTGATGGATGGAATCGACAACCCGGGAATGATCGTCCGCCAGCTGCGCGGACTCGTGAATCTCACTCTCGACGGGTTGTTCATCCCACGCGTCATCGCCTTCAACGGCACCAGGCTCCCCCTGCGAATTCCCGCGCTCAAAGCGCCCAACTACAACATCCTGTTCATTGGCGCCACCAACCGGCCTTCGGTCCTCGACGAGGCTCTGACGCGGCCAGGTCGCTTCGGCCGCCAGATCGTGTTCCGGCTGCCGAACCGCGAAGACCGCAAGGACATCGCCGCCCTCTACTTCGACAAGAAGAAGCACGACCCCGCCCTGGACACGGCAAGCCGGCGCGAGGAGTTCGCGCGAATCACCGACGGATACTCGCCGGCCGACATCGAGCAGGTCCTCTCGCTCTCGCTGCTCTACGCGTTCGAGGACGGCCGGGACAGCCTGCAGTGGAAGGACATCCGCGAGGCGATGGGCAACGTCGAAGCCGGTCTTGCAATCCCCGTCGAGTACACGGAGCGCGACAAAGTCGCGGTGGCCCGGCACGAGCTGGGTCACGCCATCGCGTCGCACTTTTTCGAGAAGGACCGCTCACATGTGCGCCTCTCGATTCGGCGGCGCGCGGACCCACAGCTAGGTGAGATCGGCGGTTATCACAAGTCGTTGCCTCAAGAGGAGGAGTGGCTGAGATTCCGTTCTCAGCTCGCGGCGCGGATTCGAGCGCAGCTTGGTTCCATCGCGTGCGAGCACGTCTTCTACGGTGAGAACACGACCGGGGTGACGATGGACCTGATCCAGGCCACCAGCACCGCATGCACCATGGTCGGCATCGTCGGCATGGGACCCGACCGGCTCGATCCTCAGATGTCGATGAAAGCGGCGAACATCGGCGAGCAGCTGATATCAGTGGCAGAGGTCACACACGGGACATTCGTAGAGGGAACCGGGGTGGGTGCGGTGCTGAGCAATCCGCGAAGCCGGCGAGTGGTAGCGCAGCTCCTCGGGCATGCGTACATGGACGACTGGCGGCTGATGAACATCAACAAGGAGGCCATCGATCTCGCGGCGCAGGCTCTTATCGGACAGGGCGAGCTGATGGGAGACGAGATCAGTGGGGTCCTCGACTCCGTCGGTCTGCGTGAGGCGACCGACGAAGACCCGTATCCCGAGGACCTGCCGATGGTCCCCGAGCAGCACCGCCCTTCGATCTCCGCAGTCTCGGAGCCTGCCTGATCAAATTCGCTGCGGCCGCCATCGTGGCGTTGGTCCTGGCGGGGCCTGCCCTCGAGGTTCACGCCCAGGACCCGGACGCAGGGCCGAGCCCGCACCATGAAGCCGCGCGGATCATCGCCGCGGAGCTGGCGATGGCCGGCGCGTCCAGCACGATCCAGGCCCTCAGCGCCACGCAGCCTTCCAGCCTCGCCGAGACGCTGCGCAAGGAGCTCGCCCTCGACGCGGCGGAGTACGACTTTCGGGCGGCGGCGCGGCAGGAGGAGCTG
>JBAUTF010000023.1:0-3860 GCA_049582065.1 Candidatus Dormiibacterota bacterium
ACGGGATCAACTCGACCGGGTTCGGCGGCCTCTTCAACGTCCTCAACTTCGGGCAGCAGTACGGACTGCACGTGATGCTGTTCCCGATCGGCGTGACGCTGCTGGTCGTGCTCCACATCATCCAGGTCCGGAGCCGTGGGGTTGTGCGCCCGATCGGCGACCCGGCCGTCGTGGATGACGCAGGAGCCG
This sequence comes from Candidatus Dormiibacterota bacterium, assembly GCA_049582065.1. GTDB lineage: Bacteria > Chloroflexota > Dormibacteria > Dormibacterales > Dormibacteraceae > DATKSS01. The sequence goes on from JBAUTF010000023.1 coordinate 190, forward strand.
GAGCATGACCCGAGCACCGCGTCACCCGCACATGGACAAGGCCACGTACTACCGCGGCGTCAGGATGATGCCGTACGACCTCCTCAAGGAACTGGCGATCGCGATGATCGGTGTCCTCGTGTTCGTCGTTGTGGTCTCGTTCGCGCTGTCGTCTCCTGATATCCCCTCCGTCACCATCCAGAGCTGGGCCAAGGCGGACCCGGTCGATTTCGTCACGACCGCAACCTCTGAGCTGGCCGGCACCTCGGGTGTCGCGACCTACGGACCGCCGTACAACAACCAGAACGGCGCGGTGCAGACGCTCTGGTTCCTCGACCCGCAGGAGTGGGCGGGCGTGCACGTCGCGACCAACGCCGCCAACGATTTCGTGCTCGAGCCACTGCAGCAGAGCACCCTCGGCGACAGCGAGCTCACCGATGCCCTGACGTCCTACAACGGTGCCACCAGCGATCAGCAGACGACCTGGCTGACCAACTACACCAACGCCCTTGCGAAGGCGACCGTCAGCAGCGACGGCTCAGTCGCGGTCCCGAGCGGTGACTACGGGCCGGTCACCGTGATGATGTCCCGCATGCTCACGCTGGCGCGGTCGGGCGGTCTCGATGCGCTGCTCCTCTCGAGCAACCACTTCTACCAGACCGACTTCAGCAAGGCGCTCCTGTTCCTCGGTGACGGCGGCTATCTCGGGAACCTGGCGGCGGCGCAGAACCTCACCGGCGACCAGTGGGGAATGATGAACGAGACCGGGCGCTATCCCGGACAGGCGTGGCTCTGGCTCTACACCATGTGGTACCAGGTTCCACCCTTCAACTCCGACACCGGTTTCCTCGGCATCAGTTCCGCGAACACCGACCTCGCCGTCGTCGCTGTGATGCTTGTGCTCAGCCTTCTGCTTCTCCTCGTTCCGTTCATCCCCGGTCTCCGCGACATCCCGCGCTGGATCCCCATCCACAAGCTCATCTGGCGCCGTCACTACGCGGAGATCCGCAAAGTCCCGGGCCCCAACTCCGCCCGAACATAATCGCCAGGAGTGCCCTGCGCGCTGCCTGATCAGGCGACGATCCGCATACCTCGCCGCATGGCGAGGTATGCGGCGGCCGTCCCCCCGAAGCCCAGCACGGCGAGGTAGATGAGGCTGCCGGTGAGCGGCATCGACAGGTAGGGTGAGCCGTAGGCGTCGAAGACCGAGATGCGACTCGCCCAACTCGGCCATGTGAGCAACCCGGCGAACGTCGTCAGGAGGAAGCATGCGATGAGCAGCCCACCGGTGACCCCGGTCGCCGCCGCACTTCTGAGGATCGTGACCGCGAGGAGGCCGACGCCCCCGATCCCGAAGCTCAACAACACCACATCGAAGAAGGTGCGGATCAGGCCGACGGCGTCCACGGAATAACCGCCGATCAGCGCACCGATGTAGGTGCCGCCCACGACCGCGAGTCCGATCAACGCGGCAAGAACGACCATCGTGACAGTCCGCTCCACGAGGAGCCGACCCATCGACACCGCCTGCGAGAGCACCACGTCATTGCGATGCTGCGTCGCGTCACTCGCCCACCGTGCAACCTGCGCCACGGCGAACCCGCCCACAAGGAGCGCTGTGAACGAGAGGAAGAACGACAGGTACTGGTCGGTTGTCAGAAAGGTGCCGTGGCTCTGAAGGAACTTCCCGAGCGTTCCGCTGCTGTCGTCGACGATGCGGATCGCTGACGGAACCACCGCAGCCTCCGCCGCAGTGAACGTGGCGATGGCAAGCACCCACGACACCATGCCCACCGGTTGCTCGGCGATCCAGTTGAGCCACAGCGTCCTGCGCCAGATCGCGCTCGGCCGGAACGTGAAGTCTGCGGGCCGTGTGCGGTGAACCCGAGCCAGGCTGACACCACCGATGTCCCTCCGGAGATACAGCCACCAAGCGGCTGCGCCCGCTGCCAGCGCAGCGATTACAAGCGTGGCCATGGCGGGCACGTCGAATGGTGTCCCGGCGAGCGTGCGCCCGTACAGGTAGTAGTAGAACGGCGAGAGATAGCGAAGGAAGGTGAGTGGACCGAGACTGTCGTACATGTTGGCGATGAAGAACGACGCCACGAGGTAGCCGGCCGTCACGCCGGACGCGGTGCGCGCTGCATGCAGGAACTGCGAGACGAGCAGACCGATCGCGAAGGACACCAGTCCCACGAAGCCGAGCGCCACACACTGCCCGAGCGCCTCGAGCGCGAACTGCACTCCGGACAGCGCGCCGCCGATCACTGTGAGGATGAAGATGAGCACGACGATGACGCTCAGCGCGATGAGGAATCCGGCGACCCGGTCGCGGAGGATCGCGTTGCGTGACCGCCCCGCGGCAAACCAGAGCTCATAGACGCCTTTGCCCTCCGAGCCTCTGAGGATTTGCGCGCCCTCGATCGCGGCGTAGACGGCGACGAGCAGGGCGATGTCGGGGAAGATCTTGTAGCTCAGGTATCCGCCCACGGTGTCCAGGCGGTCGATGGGACCGGTGAGGAACTGGAAGCTCCGTGCGACGGGCAGAGCTGCAGTCGCGAGGGCCTGCAGGCCACCGGCGATCGCTTTCGCGGCAGCGACATATGAGGGACCGAGGACCGCCACCGACACCCCGAAGCCGAGGCCGATCGCGAGCATCCCCGCGAGGTGGCTGCGAACCGCCCAGGGGATGAGACTACGGCTGCGTTGGCTGTCCATACTGCGACAGGAAGATCTCTTCCAAACTCATCTCCGTCGAGTCCAGCGACACGACAACAGCCGGAACGAGCGCACCGAGCAGCGGCTCCATGGCGCCGGTGACGGTGCACTGCAGCCGGTGATCGGACACCACCACGTTGGCGACGCCCGGGATCTTCGCGAAGTGCTCGCTGTCGATCGCGTTCTGCACGGTCGCGTCGATGCGACGGATGTGGCTGATACGCAACTCCTCCATCGTTCCGACCTGCCGCAGCATCCCATCGTGCACCACACCGATGCGATCGCAGATCTCCTGCACCTCGGGCAGCACGTGCGACGAGAGGAAGACCGTCGCGCCGCGCTCGCGCGCCTCCTTGACGAGGTCTCTGAAGATCTGCTGCATCAGCGGGTCGAGTCCAGTCGTCGGCTCGTCCAGCAACAGGACTTGCGGATTGTCCATGAAGGCCTGGATCAGCCACACCTTCTGCTTGTTCCCGTGCGAGTAGGTCCGGTACTTGCGATGCAGGTCGAGGTCGAATTGTTTCGCGAGGTCGCTGATCCGCTTGGGGTCGACGCCGCCGCGGAGGTGCGCAAGGAGATCGAGAATTCGCTCGCCGGTATGGTTCGGATACTCCGGGGATTCGCCCGGAAGATACCCCGTGAGCGCGCGGATCTTGACCCCGTCGCGCTGCGTGTCCATCCCGAGGATGCTCGCGCGCCCGCTGTCCGGGCGCAGGAGATCCATGAGCAGCCGCAGCGTCGTGGTCTTGCCTGCGCCGTTCGGGCCGATGAATCCGAACGCCTCACCCTGGACGACCTGGAGGTTGAGACCGAAGAGGCCACGGTGCTGACCGTAGTCCTTGGTCAGACCCTCCGTTTCAATTGCACTGCTCACGCAGCATTCCCTTCGGCATGCATCGTTACTGATACCAGAGGCGAATCAGCTCGCCGTCGATCCGCAGCGATCCCTCTCGGACACCGAGGACTCGCTCATA
>JBAUTF010000024.1:0-2211 GCA_049582065.1 Candidatus Dormiibacterota bacterium
CATTTGAGCACTTACCATCGCGGCGACCAGGAGCTTCGCCGCCTCGCCTCACTCGCGTTCGTGGACGAGAACCGAGAGAACGATCTCGGCTCGCCTGTGGTCTCAGGCCTCGCCAGCTATCGCATCCTCGATGACTCCTGGGACTGGCGTCGAGAGGCGCTGGCGCACATGCCGGACAAGGTCTGGAAAAAGCTGCTCGCAGCTGGAGTCAATCCCGAGGACGTGGTCCGCGAGGTGCTCGGGAATGGCGAATCTTAGGACCCTTCTTATCGTTGCCGGCCTGACGATCGCCTTCGCCTGTCTGGCCGCCATGGCGGCGGATGATCTGGGTGCTGCTTTCCGACGGGTGCGTCGTCGTGTTGGACGGCTGGTACGGCCGGAATCGGTCCGCGTCGCGCTTGCCCAGGCAGGTCTCACATCGATACCCGTGCCTGCGTGGATTCTGTCTCGGACCGGGCTCGCGGTCGCCGCAGCGGCCATCGCCTGGGCGTGGTTCGGGCTCCCAGTCCTCGGCTTGATCGCATTTCTTGTCGTGTACCACCTGATCGGAACCGCGCTTGAGTTCAGACGCCGCGGCTTCGAGGCTCGACACCAGGAGGCGCTCCTCGAGGCCGTGCGCCACGGGATTGCGGTCATGTCGCGTGCGGGCAACGCGACCTCGATGCTTGAAGCGCTCGCCGACGGCGGTCCGTTCGAAGTTCGGCCGCTCTTCAAAGAAATCGTCCTGGTTGGTGGCAGCGGTCCAGCAGGCGAGACGTTCGTCCGCGCGCTGGAGAAGATCCGTGACCGCGTCGCGGACCCACTCTTTGACGATGTCGTGCTCGCGCTGACTCTGCACTGGCGACAGGGCGGCAAGCTGGTCCCGGCGCTCGAGGCGGTTGTTAACGACTGGTCAGAGACACTGCGCCTTCAGCGCGAGGCCAAGGCGCTGCGGTCGGGCGTCGAGGCGTCGGTGGTGCTGCTCGCCCTGCTCCCATTCGTGTTCTTGGTCACGCTGCAACTGCTGGCGCCCACACTGCTCGCGCCATTCCGGTCGCCCGGCGGTGAGGTGGTCTTCGCACTCGCAATTGGCTGGATGGCGCTCGGCTACGGGATTCTCCAGCGGATGTCCCAGCCTCCACGCGAGAGCCGGTTGCGGCTGCGTGAGGCGTTGCCATGACGGCTCCGCTCGCAGGAGCGCTCGTGCTGTCAGTGCTGACCGGTGTGACCGTCTCGTGGTTCTTCATAGCCTGGCCGCGCCGGATCTCGGCCGAAGAATGGATCGTCCACCGGCGGTCCTTCCAGCGCGCGCATGACACGACGAAGCAGTTTGGAGGGCTCTCAATCCTTCGAACCGGGTCGGTGGCGGGCGTGCGGATTCTGCCGGAGGCGGACGTCGCGTTGCTAAGCCTTGCGAGCCCAGACGCGCCCGCCACTCAAGGGGACGCTATCCGCCGCCTTGCGCTGCTCGCTGGAGGCTCGGCCGTCGGAGTGATCATCGTCGCAAGCATCGGCGGATTGGCAACCGGAGCGACATGGCTTGCAGTCTTCTCGCCCCTGATCGCGCTGCTCGCGGCAGGTGCGGTCGTGACCGGCCAGTGGGTGAGGTGGAGGTTCGAGGTGGCAAGCGTCCGAGCCTCGATCCGTAAGGACCTGCCTCGCCTGCTTACTGGTGCGCGCGTCCTTCTGGATAGTGGTACGGCCAACGCAGAGCAGGCCCTGGCGGCCGCGGTTGGCACGTATGCCGACCCCGCTGCAGAGCTGCTGCGTGAGGCCCTCCGCCGCAAGGAAGTCCACCGGGTGGAGTTCGAAGCAGCCGTTGATGAGGTGGCGGACCACTACGCGGTCGGGGAATTCCATCGGCTTGCCGACAACCTTCGCGTTGGTCATCGCTATGGGACCGGTATGTCCACGCTGCTGGTCGACTTCGCCCAGCGGGCTCGCAGCTCCTGGCATGCCAGCTACCGCGAGCGCATCACTCGAGCTCCGGTCCTGATGACTGTGCCCGCGCTGATGTTCTTTGTGCTGCCACTTCTCGTCCTCGTGATGTTTCTCGTCTTCACGCCGCTCATGGGGACGCTGGGCCGGCTATGAGCGAACGAGGTCAGGCACTGATCGAGTTCTCGTTCACAGTCGGCCTACTAATGCTGCTCGTGGTCGCCACCGCACAGGTCGCGATCTTCCTCAACTACCGCTCCAGTCTTGACTTGGCGACGCGCGAGGGCGCGTACC
>JBAUTF010000025.1:0-11192 GCA_049582065.1 Candidatus Dormiibacterota bacterium
CCTACACGATTGGCTTTGTGGCGTGGGAGATCCCGCGTACACACCGGCAGCCGCAAGCGGCTTACGCCTCGAGTTGGCGCCGGGAGTTCGCCAGCCTGCTGCCAGCCGACTTCCCGCTCGCCGGTCAAGTTCTCGACGATCTCGGGCAGGTCGCCGGCGAAGAGCAGTTCGAGGTAGGCCTTACAGCTCTCGCTGCCGGCTTGGCCGGTCAGAACGCGCCATCGAAATCGCAGAGAACTCTGACTCGACGTCACGAAGCCCGCGATCGCACGTCGCGGCGATAGGTCCATTATCTCCGCCCTTGGTCGTCCGCCTTAGGATCAGCGGCGCGTGAGCTTTCAGGACACCCTGCTTGGCTGGCACGACTTCTACCTAGCCTGCGCAGCGGCCTCGGCAACATTTGCGGGTCTGCTGTTCGTTGGCATATCCCTGCACCTTCGGATAATCGTGACCCACCCTGAGGCGAGGAGCCTGGCACGCGTCACACTGTCGGATTACTTCGTCGTCCTCCTCGTATCACTGGTCCTTTTGACGCCCGCCGGAGTGCCCTAGCAACTCGGCATCGAAATGATTGCAATTGCCGCAGTGTCGCTCGCTCTGATAACCCCAGCCTCGGTCCGAGGCATTCGCGCCCGGCGCGCGCGGACCCTCGGGCTGCGCCTATTGATTTCCAGATTCGGCCTGAGCATGCTCGGATATATTGCCCTCGGTATCCTCGGCCTTGTCTTTTATTTGGGATCGACCCCGGCCCTCTTCGCCCAACTTGTGTGGATAGTCTTGGTGTTGCTCATAGTGGCCGTACGCAATACGTGGGACCTGCTGGTGACCGTCGCCGATAAGTCATCTAGCGGCCACTGACCACCGGAAATTGTCGTCAACGGGGCCGCGAAGCACTCGACCACCAGCGCCCCCGGTATTTCGGCGAGCTGGCGACTCTAGGTGTCTCGGCGAAGCTGTCAAATGCCGCAAATCTGACGCGCTGCGGCAGACGGACCACAACATATAGACGCCGCGGGCAACCCCGACCTCCTCAAAGCTCCGTCATGAACCGCGGGGTTCTCGGTCGTCATGGTGTACTTGCGCTGGCTTTCGCGATGCTGCCGATACTCATTTGCTGACAGCGGTCAGCATCAAATGGCACGTCCTGTCACACAGGGGCAAGTCTGGACGCACAAATGTTGCTCGTGAGTTCGTGGTGCTGCGCGTCCTGGAGTTCCTGGCCGCAAGAACCCGAGCCTGAACCCGGCATCAGCCGCTCAGGACGCTCAACCAACCCAGGCCGAGCGCGACGCTGGCCACGAACGCGCCGTAGCGCGCGATCCACTCCAGCCAGCCTCCCTCCCGCTCCGCGATCTGTCGCGGAGCGTAGATGAGCATCGCGTAGTAGACGACGGAGAAGCCGGCGAGGAAGAGCAGGATCGGCGTCGCGGCGTGAGGGTCGATCACGGCCGCGTGGCGGACTGCCGCGACCTGTGACTGCGGCAGCACCTCGGCGATGAACGACCAGTAGAGGCCGCCGGAGATGATCGCGAACGGGCTGACGAGCGCGCGCCGGCCGGCCGTCCCCAGAGGCGGGAGCACGAACCGGGCCATCACGACGCATACCGCGGCGAACAGGACAGTGGCCAACACGAACGTCGATGACGCGCCGAGGGCGGTGAAGCCGGTGATCGTGACGAGAAGCAGCCCGCCCGTGAACGGCCCGACGACACCGCGATTCACCATCGACGGCTGTGTCTTCCCGGTTGGATCCGGCGCCTTCCTCACCGCGAGGCACACGAGCACCCCGACAACGGCGGCCAGGCGGAGGATGCCCGGGACCGGCTGACCCGGATCAAAGAGCCCCCTCTCTCCCGAGAAACGCAGCAGCAGCGGGCTCGCGACCGCAACCCAGCCCATGAGCACGATGTCCTCGATGCGCACCGGGAGGGCCCACCGCCTAGCGTCCGGGGAGGCTTCGGACCTGGTGGCGGGGTCCGGCGTCAAAGACCGCAGGCGGAAGACACCGTTATCGCGATGAGCATCAACCCCAGGCTGAAGTCGAGGCCTCGAAAGCCCGCCTCGCCGAGTCCGATCCACGGCTGGATCGCGCCGAAGGGCGTGCCCGCGTCCGCGTGGCCGTTGAAGAGTGCGAGAACGCACATGCCCGTAGCGACGACGTTGACACCGACGCAGAAGAACGGGAACGCCGGAGTCGCCGAGCAGAAGAGCGCGAGAATCGCAATCGAGAGTGCCAGACAGTCGAACCCGTCGAAGTGGCACGACTTGGTCGCGAAAGCGCCCCTGAACATGCCGCCGCCGGTGCTGTCCAGGAGCACCGCCTTCGCCACTCCCGACTGACGGTCGACGACCCACATCGCATCGGCAGCCCCATTCGCCGGAACCACGAGGTGGTAGTCGTCGTACACCCGCATTAGCTCGGTCCACGCGGCGAGCTTGTCGGACGGGACGGTCCGGAGCCAGTTGGCGAGCGTGGAGAAGTCGCCGTACGCGATTCCCACGAGTGACGCGCCCGACAGACGCGTGTACGCGCTGTCGGTCAAGGTCGCCGCTTCGGCTGCGGACCATTCCGCCGACGTCTTGACCGTCGCCGCGAACACCGTGTGCGGCTCGCTCGCAAGCGGGACGAGCTGGTTGAGACCCACAGCCACGTCGCAGTGCACCTCGACCGTGCTCAGGTCGGGGGATCGCTCCTGGAAGATGGCCACCCTCATCGCCTGGGTGCACGCGGCGTCCACGGCCGTGGGGCGCATAAGCGACGGGAGAAAGACCGGCGTCCGCTTGACCCCGCCGGCAACCGCCTTGAGGATCGCGTCGCTGCTCGCGCTGCCCCAGATCGGGATGAGCGGTGCGACCGAAAGGTAGGACGCGATGAAGTCGTCGAGTAGCGCCGCTGTTGTGGGAGTTCCAGGCTCGACCGCGATGGTCGTGATGCCGTCGAGCGCGGCTCGCGTCTCGGTGACCGCCGTGGGGTCGACGGACTGGCCTTCGATGGGATCGTTGCGCAGCTGCACGCCCGCAAGACGACGCTGCATGCTCACCCCGGGATACTCAACGGTCACGGACAGGCCGGCGAACGAGGGCGGCGGCACAGGCTGCGTGGGTACCGAGTAGGTGGCAGTCCCGACCGGCTGGTCATGCCCCGCCAGCCCAACCGTCACGGTCCGTTGCGCCGGGCCGGTCGCCGGCGCCTGGTACCGGAATCGGTACGCGCCGCCGACCCAGACCTTGGCTGCCCCGCCGGCCATGGCGGCGGCCTTCGCGGGTGAGGCCGGGTCGCCGATGTCGAGCTGCTGACCGCCGCTGACCGACACCAGGAGCTGCAGGTTCGCCATCTTCACGTTCCCGACAGGCATGAAGAACACGGGGACGTTCGCCGCGGCGAGGCGCCGCTGGTAGTACAACGTGTGTGCGGAGCTCGAGTCGGCGACGTCGGCGTCGCCCACGGCGATCACCGCGCTGATCCGCTGGTCGAGCGCGGGCCCGCCGAAGCTCAGCCACGGATCATCCGAGTCGGAGACACCGCTGAACGACGCGACCAGGGTCGCCTGGTCGGGCGCCACCCACGCGGACGGGTCTGGAACCCTTCCCGGTCTCACCACCTGCACGTCGAACGGGGTGGTCGCCGACTGGGCGACTATCGCAGCGGCCAGCGAAGTGGCGAACGCCTGCTTCGCGGCGTCGGTCTTGAATGGGCTCGGGTCCGGTAGCCCTTCGTAACAGATGAGGACGCGAGCGCGCGGCTGCGAGCCCGCATTCGAGTAGAGGACGAAGCTCCCGACCGGGGCGCCCTCTTCCTTGACGGTGAAGCTCGCGGCATCGAGACCGTCCACCGATGAGCCAGCCGCGTCCTTCAGCGAGCACTCCAGGTAGACGTCCGAGAAGGTCGCCGCCGATGCTTTGGTCGTGATCGACTTCACGCTGCTCACCGCCGCTGCGCGGTCGGAGTCCGAAAGCAGCTTGAACGACCCGTAGGGCCCGGGCGTGTCTGTGGCAGTCGGATCCGCGGTGGCACTCGACGAGCCGAGCACGTCGCCGTGCACTGTGATCATCTGCCCGGCGACCGCCAGCTTCGCGGCCTGGTCTGGCGTGACCGACGTGTTCTGAACCTGCAGGACGGGCACTCGCAGAGGAAGCGCCGCGAGCCCCGAGTCCAGCACGGCCTTCGCGCCCTGTGGCGGCACGAATGTGAGGAGGACCTGGTGGCCGAAGACCTCGTCCGCGGGCCAGGTCCCGCTGACCAGGTCGACGCTCTGTGTTTGGGGCGTGACAGCACCGAGCGCCGGGCTGGGGATGGCCGAGACGGTGATCCGGACGTTCGGCACGTCGTCCTCGCCCTGAGGCGACAGGTGGGCCAGCGGAGTGTCGACTACCCCCATGTCGCCCAGCGCGACACCGTACTGCTGCTTCCCGTTCACCTGGTAAACGACCACCGGCACGGTCGGGGGCAGGAGGTCGTTGCGCGTATGCGCAACCTGAGCCGCGGCCGGGAGCGCCTTGAGGATCGCCGCGGCCTGATCGGGCCCTGGATCGAAGGGCTGCTGTGTGGGAGCGGCCGGCAGTCCCGCCTGCCTCAAGAGGCTCCGAGCCAGGTCGACTCGGGCTCTGTCGGGCGCGAACGTCGGCAGCGGCCGGGCGCGATACAGCGACTCCGCGGTCAGTGCCGAGGGACGGTCCCCCACCTGCACCAAGGCCTTGAAACCCGCCCGGTTCAGCATGTCGGCGAGCACGTCGGCGCGCTCCCTCAACGTGCCGCGGCCGGCCCGCAGCGTCGCGGCCGAGCCCCACCTTCGACTGTGAGACGGATCGCCGTAGCCTTCGATGACCGGCACGACAGCGATCTGGTCGCGCACGAACTCGACCATCTTCGTTGGGTCCTTGCCGGCGACCAGCTGGTTCGCGCGCTGCGCCAGGTGGTCCGGGCTCGCGAGGACGGCCTGGTGCAGCAGCTCGAGGGCCTGCTCGTATGGGCTGCTGCCAGGCGGGATCGGGATGGTCGCGCCGGCTTTGCTCGCCTGCCCGAACGTGCAGCTGTCGAGCACCGCCAGCAGCGTCGCCGCGCTCGTCGCGATGAGGAAATCGCGGCGCGTCATGCCGGCGGCCTGGATCAAGGCTGCTTCTGGAACTGAAGACCGCGGCCCTCGAGCGTCACCGTTAGGTGGTCGCCCGCCACCCATGCATCGATGGCGCCCGGGGTGCCCGTGATGTCTGACACGAGGCGGCCCGAGGAGTCCACCGACCAGGTTCCGCTGCGGCTCATGCCCCCGGGCATTTGGGTGGACACCGTGCCGTCGGGAGCGAAGGTGACCGACATCATCAGGTTCTTCCAGGTTCCAACGATGGCCTCGGCCAGCGGCCTGGGATCGCGGTCTGCCGCGGGCGGCGGGGTCGCGGCGCCGGCCATCTGCGCCTGCATCGCGTGGCCGATCGCGGCAATCTCGGCGCGCGCCTCGGCGGCCTTGGCCTGGTCACCGAATAGTGAACCGGCGAAGGCCTGCTTGGCCTCGTTCATGACCACCTTCGGATCAGTCAGCGCGCCGGCGGGCAGCGGGAGGTCGGCCAGCTGCTCGAGGTTGACGAGGTTGAGACTGCGCGGCAGGTAGTACATCCGCACGATGCCCGCCTCCGGCACCGCCTGGTAGGCGCCGGCGTTCGTCTCCACGCGCACCTTCTCGACCTGGATGTAGTGCGTCGTGGTGCTGTGGTTCCGGCCGTGCACGGTGTTGGTCCACTTTGAAACCGCGCCCTCGACGGACTCCACCCTCCCTGTGCGCACGTCCACCGTGAGCGAGTCCGCGCCTAGGAAGGAGCGCACCAGAAGGAATCCGGCGATGATCAGGCAGGCGACCCCGATCAGCGGTTTGGTGACGGCGTACTGGGGCGGTCCGGGCGCGAACCAGACCACGAGGCCGGCCACTGTCAGAAGGGCCGCGAACTGCAACTCGCCCTTGCGGACCCCGCCCGACATTGCGCGCCAGCTGCGCCGCTGCGCGTCGGTCAGCTTTCCGGTGCGGTTGGCGTCGATTGCGTCGGGGACCAGCGGGGTCACTTCGAGCACGTCCAGGTCACGGTGCCGGACTCCGTCCCCTGCGGCCCCGTGGTCGAGCCGCCCTCCAGGTTCGAGAAGTTCGCCTGGCCTGATCCGTCGGCGTTGAGCGTCTCCGTGGAGCTGTTGCCGAGGAAGGTGTCCGGGCCGACCGTGACCCCGCCGCCGGCCAGAACCGATGCGTAACTCCCCGGTCCATGGAATTTGTCCTTCGAGATGCTGAATCCGAAGTTGAGGCCCTTGCCGCCGATGACGACGGGTGCCGACGTCAGCGTCCCCGGGCCGAGCACCCAGCCGACGCTGTCGCCACTAGCCCACTCGGAGCAGGAGTTGAAGCCCGAGCCGCAGTCGTTGTCCACGAACGAGCCCTGGATCGCATCAAGGCCTGTGAAGTTGATCTGGACGTGGAAGAGGACGCAAGGTTTGGCGCACTGACCGGAGCCCAGGGAGGTGTGGCCCTCCGAGGTGTTTGTGGCCTGGCTCGAGGCGCAGGCGGCGAGCACCACTCCCGCCAGAACGGCGGTGAGCAGCTGGCCGATCCTCCAGGTCACGGCAGGCGCGCAAGTGCGGTCTGGCCCTGTGCCTCCATCGCGGATGTCGCCGGGGCTGGATGGTCGACCACCAGGTCCACGATTGCCAGGAAGGTCGCGCCCTTGAGGGCGTACAGCGCCGACGCCGAGAAGGTGTGGCCGCCGTAGGTCTCACTCAGCGTTCCGACCGCGGCTCGGTCCGCTCCCGACAGCGAGGTGTCGGACTCGTTGATGGTGAGCGTGAGCCCGGGAACATTCGTCTGCTTGGCGAGTTGGGTCACGATCTCGCTCTTCTCGGTGTCCCACTGCGACTGGGCGACGGCAGCGCTCGAGGCGGTGCCGACGAAGACCTCGAAAACATTGAGTGTGCCGGCGCCGTACCAGCAGATCTTGCCGCCGCCAGACGTGGTTTCCTCCTTGCTCGTGCCGTAGGTCGTGCCCGCGAGCGTCGACGCCTCGCTCTGGGTCACCACCTGGCAGGGATCGGTGGTGGTCGCCACAGCTGACGCGCTGGGCGAGGCAGACGCAGCGGCGGTGCTGCTGCTAAGCGCCGGCGTGTTGTTGGCGGCGGTCGGTGCGCTGCCGCACGCGGCCACGAGCAGCGCGGCGGTAACGACGAAGAGGCTTCTCGGATTGGTTGTCATGAGGATTCTCCCTTCACTTGTTCACTGGTCGGTCACCGGCTGTTTGGTTGGCGCACCGTCCCGCAAGGCAGAAGCCCACGGGGATGCCGCCGTCTCGACGATCCGTTCGAACGGGATGGCGGCGCAAACGGCAGTGCGGCGGACGGCGGTGGCGGGTCCTTCGAAGAAGCACAGAACTACCTCGTCGGCCCGCATGAGGATCGACCCCAGGTAGCGAACCCGCTGGCCGTCGCCGGATTCAGCGTTCGCGCAGGTCGCGGCGCGGCCGTCGATCGCCGCCAGGTCGCGCTCGGTGACGCCCACCCAAAAGCACTCCGCTACATAGCCAAGGCTTGGCTCACGCATTGCCCGAGACGCTATGCCGGCGGCAGGCCCCCATCAATCGGGTGATTCCCTATGTTTGCGCCCGGCGGCCATTACGCTTCCGCACAATGCCCGCCCTCCACGTGGAGATTGCCGTCATCGGCCGCGACAAGGAGATCGCACGGATCGACGGCTGGCTGGCGGCAGCGAACGACCCGGGCCGCGTGCTGCTGATCGAGGGCGAACCGGGCGCCGGTAAGACGACGGTGTGGCGCGACGCCATCCGGCGCGCGGACGCCATGGGGATGAAGGTCCTGCACTGCCAGCCCGGCGAATCCGAGCTGAAGCTGGCGTACAGCGGGCTCTCCGACATGCTCGACTCGATCCCGGCGACCGAGATCGGCCGGCTGCCGGCGCCGCAGCGAGACGCGCTCGACTCCGCCCTGCTTCGCACGGGCAAGCCGGAGAGCGCGCTCGACCCGAGGACTGTGGCGACTGCGTCCCTGTCCCTGCTCCGCCTGCTGGCGTCGGAGCGGCGCGTTCTCGTCGCGGTCGACGACCTGCAGTGGCTCGACGCACCGTCGGCGCAGGCGCTGGCATTCGTGGCCCGCCGTCTCGACGACCGCATGGCTGTGCTCGCGACCACCCGGGCTCCCGGCCAGACCCTGGCCGCCCTCGGGGAAGATCGCGTGGTCAGGCTCAGCATCGGACCCCTCTCGCTCGCTGCGTTGCACCGGGTGCTGCAGACCAGGCTCGGCAGGTCGTTTCCGCGCCTGGTGCTGGTGAAGATCCACAGGGCATCTCGCGGCAATCCGCTGCACGCGCTCGAGATCGGGCGCGCCCTGGTCAGCTCTGGCGCCAGGGTGTCTCCTGGCGCGGCCCTCCCCGTGCACGAATCGCTCGATCGTTTGCTGATCGACCGCATCCTCGCCCTGCCCGCGCGAACGCGCGATGCACTGTGTTTTGCCGCGCTTGCCGCAGACCTGACGCTTGACACGCTCAGCCGGGCGGGCTTCGACGATCCGCTGGTCGCGCTGGAACCGGGCGTACGCGAAGAAATCGTTACCCTGGCCGGGGGTGGTGTGCGCTTCACCCATCCGTTGATCGCGGCCGCAGTAGTCGCCGGCATGGGCACGCGAAAGGTCCGCGACATCCACGCGCTCCTGGCACAGCAGGCCGACTCGATCGAAACCAGCGCCTGGCACGCGGGGCTGGCGGCCGAAGGTCCGGATCAGCGCGTAGCCGATGACCTCGCGACCGCGGCGGCGCTGGCCCGAAGGCGAGGCGCGCCGATCGCGGCGGGCGAGCTGCTCGAGCTGGCCCGTTCGGTCATGCCCGGCGAGCACGCGGAGACGGCCGGCGAGCTGACCTTCCAGGCCGCCGAGAACTACTTCGAGGCCGGCGAGCTCGAGCGGGCGGCGTCGCTGCTCCGCGAGCTCGCCTCGACCGGGGCCCAGGACAGGCCTCGCGCGCGAGCGCTCCAGCTGCTCAGCCAGGTGAGCACGAAGACCTTCAGCTTTGTCGAAGCGCGGGCATACGCGCAGGAGGCGCTGGACACCGCCGGTGACGATCCCGCTCTCCGCGCCGCCATCCTGCTCGATCGCGCGCTTGCGGACTTCTGCCTAGGAGACCTTGGGAGCGCGGCCGAAACCACGGCGAACGCGGTGACAGAGGCGACGCGCGCCGGCATCCCCGCGCTTCGTGCCCAGGCCCTGGCGTCACGGACGATCACGCGATTCTTCCTCGGGCTTGGCATCGACGAGGCGCCCCTCGCGGAGGCGCTCGCGCTAGAGGACCCCGGCTGGCCCGGCCCGTTGGAGATGCGCGCGTCGTTCGTCCGCGCGCTTTTCCATCTGTGGACGCATCAGCTCGACGGCGCCCTCGAGGTGATGGGCGCGCTGCGCGCCGAGGCGATCGACCGCGGCCAGGACATCAGGCTGCCGGTCCTCGACTTCTATCTCACGCTCGCGGCCCTGTGGAAGGGTGACATCGCGCGTGCTTCCTTATACGTAGAGGAGTGCGGCGAGAGCGCAGCGCTGAACGACGAGCCGGTCGGGCGCGCTCTTGCACTTTCGGCCAGGGCCTTGCTCGACACGTATGGCGGCTCGCCCGAACAGGTGCGGGCGGCGGCCGGTGAGGCCGACGCGATCTTCCAGCGCACGAACTTCAACATCTATATGACCTGGCCGCTGCTCGCCATCGCACAGGTGGAGCTGGCCCTGGGCAATGCGCGCCAGGTCGACGAGATCCTCCGCGGGATGGCCGACGGCCTCACCTCGATGGAGGTGGGCGATCCGATCCTCGGCGTGTTCCTGCCCGACGAGATCGAGGCCGTGGTATCGCTCGGTGATCTCGACCGCGCCGGCGGGTACACCGACTGGCTCGAATCGCGAGGGCGGCAGGTGGACCGGCCGTGGGCAAAGGCCGCGGCGGCCTACTGCCGGGGTCTGATCGCCGCGGCGCGCGGCGAGCTCGAAGCTGCGCTCGAGGCGGTGGACTCGGCAATCGCGCAGGCGCCACTGCCGCTCGATCGCGCTCGGGCCCTGCTGCTAAAGGGACTGCTGCAACGACGGCGGCGAGAGAAGCGTCGCGCGCTGGAGTCGCTCCAAGAGGCGCAGGGCATTTTCGACATGCTGGGTGCTGTGCGGTGGTCCGCAAGGACGGCGTCCGAGATCGCGCGGGTCGGTCTGCGCCGGAATCCGCAGGCGCTGTCGGAGACGGAGCGCCGCGTCGCGGAGCTGGCGGCGTCGGGCTTGACCAATCGGCAGGTGGCCGAAGCCGCGTTCATCTCCGCCAAGACAGTCGAGGCAAATCTCGCCCGTGTCTACGCCAAGCTCGGCATCCGTTCGCGTACGCAGCTTGCTCGGGCGTTGCGCGACTCGGAGAAGCCTGCCT
The DNA here is from genome assembly GCA_049582065.1 of Candidatus Dormiibacterota bacterium. Classification (GTDB taxonomy): domain Bacteria; phylum Chloroflexota; class Dormibacteria; order Dormibacterales; family Dormibacteraceae; genus DATKSS01. Next base: position 10,419 of record JBAUTF010000025.1, read on the forward strand.
AGATGGTTGGATGATCCTTAACTAATGCGTTAGGAGTCTGAACCCGCGACCAGCGCATACAGTCTCGGGCCCAAGAATTGCGCTCTCCATGAACCATCGCGCTAGGATGCCCGCGCCGTGATAACCGATTCGAACGCGACCTTGATAGTCCGGTCATCACCCCGAGTGTTGCACCGGACTGGCGGAATCGCATCCGGCAGGCTCCGGTGATTGTCTGGATCGCCGTCGCGTTCCTTATCCTCGTCATTCTGTTCCGCGGCCCTGCGGCTTTCCCCAGCATTTGGGTTGCGCTCGTACTTGTCGGATTGGTTGGGGGTGCCGTCGTCGGCGCGAAAGCGCTGAACGCTCGGGTGGTCATTACACAGGATTACGTCGAATCTGGGGACGCGTTGAGGCGGTTGGATCGTGGGACGACGCGGCAGTCTCAGGAACGCGTTGTGACGCGTTTCGAGCGTGAAACAGATTGATTTCGTTGTGCGACTCACGCCCAATTGATGACAGCGGTCCGCATCAAATGGCTCGTCCTGTCGCGCAGGGGCATCTCCTGACGCAAAAATGGTGCTCGCGCAGGGAATCGAACCCTGAACCTTGGGATTAAGAGTCCCCTGCTCTGCCAGTTGAGCTACGCGAGCATGACTAACGACCGCTCACGTTCGATTCTAAGGTTCTCAGCGGATTAACAACCTGGCTTCCCTGGCGCGTTGTGGGCCAGTACGTTGGCCGCATGACCGCGCGCGCTCCTCTTGACGTCGACCTGGAAGACAAGCTCGTCTA
>JBAUTF010000026.1:0-2528 GCA_049582065.1 Candidatus Dormiibacterota bacterium
CCTTCACCCGATCGAGAGCCTCCCGGTTGATCACCCTCGCCTCGGGCAAGTTGCTCCAGCTGTCGGGCGGAGTCGTCCAGAGCCCGTTGGAGCCAAATCGATGAGGGTCGACTGTGGGCCGCCGCGAGTCTGAGTCGTCCCGACGGAGCAGCGAGGCGAAGGGCACGACTCGCGACTCCTTGCGGCGCCGCGCACGCGCAACGTTTATGAGGATCCCAAAGATCCAGGTTTTCAAGGAAGACCTGCCTTCGAACCGATCGAGAGTACGCAGACAGGTCAGCCAGGTCTCCTGGACCACATCTTCGGCCACGCCGTGATCTCGGACATAGGCCATCGCGAGTCGCATCAGCGGCCCGTGATAGCGGGTGATGATCGCTTCAAATGCGACCTCGTCGCCCGCCTTGATGGCTTCGAGCTCTGGGTCGATGATTGTCCTGGCCGCCCCCGGCCAAGGATACGGGCGACCTCTCGGTGCTAGTGGCAGGAGAGGCCGCCATGGCCTAGGCAATCAGTGGGGGACGGATCTTCATTATCTATTCGTGTCGTCGTTCGCCAGAGCGTTACAGAAGAACCTTCCCTGACCGACTTGGCGAGGCATGTGGGCGACGGGCTTTGAATCGCCCTGTTCGGTTGCCGGTTCGATGTTGTGTTGACTGCTTGTCCCAGTTGTCGCGGCCTGATGCCTGGCTTCTGGATGTTGCCGAGCCTTCTTGATGAGGTGAGCAATGCTCGAGCTCCGTGTGCCGTTAACCCCGGCCGGTCAACTCGATTCTGCACTCATCCGGTCGCCGTCGAGGCGTGATGCCCGTGGACCGAGACGCCTTCTAGACAGCTCGCACACAACTAGGCACGCACAAGAACTAGATGACGCCCTGGCGAGGGCGATGCTTTCGATAGGACTCCATTATCAATAACAAGCCGAATTCGGCCCCAGCCTCAACAAATGGTTTGACGGCTTCGCGGCAGCATCACGACTGACCACCTCAGACGTCCGCTGCCGGACGTGTCACTTTCGGCACGTAGTCGAAGAATCGCTGGGTATTGCCTCGAGCAGTCCATTCCGAGCGCAGACGGGTTCGCCGCTCAACGTGCCGGAGCGCAGTGAGCAGCTGTCGGTTCAGGTCCCGGGCGTCCCCGCCCACCATCGCACCTTCAATGTGGAAGCCGTCGGCGGTTTCCGCGACTGTGCCTTCGACGAGAGCCTCGAGCACGGACCTCACTGCGATTGGGTTCTTGGTGCTCACCTCCGCCACCAACCGGAATCTTTCGGTCGCCATTCCCACAACCTACCGGACTCGCAACGCGGGAGGGCTGCGGGGGTGGCGTCACAAACCGACGTGGCTAACGAGCCAGCTTGCGCAGTTCGCGTCCGATGCCGACGAAGAACGGCCCTCCCCAGATACCGATGGAAAGGAGGCCACCGAAGATCGCAACCGCATCTATGCTCTGTCGCCCTTGCTTGGCCCAGTAGACGTCTTGGAGGTTCAGCCAGAGCGCGAACTCATCGAGCGTCATTGCTGAGGCCACCCCATAACCGACAGCCGTCGCCTGGGACATCCTCTTGTTGTTCGGCGAGACTCCGAGCAGGCCCAGCCAGAGATATCCCACGCCGAGCAAGCCGCCGATCCCGAAAACCAGATGGTGGAGGTGGCGACCGCCGATCGACAGATTTCTAAATGGACCGACCCTGTGGAGGATCGCGTGGGTGATAGCGCGAGCCGCTCCGAAGCCGGTGAAGAAGCCGAACGATGCCAGAAATAGCCGCTCGCGTCGCGGGTCCCGGGCGAAATGTTCGCTGTAGACGTGCGCCAGCGAGAAGCTGCGACTCGACTGCAGACGCTCATCGGCGGGCATTGCCATCCAACGTACACTTCCACCGTGCCTGGCGAAGCGGCCTTGGAGGGAGGGCGGTTTCGGTCAGCGCTCGACTGTCAGCACTAAGCTGCGCCGATCATCGCCATCGTTCCAGAAGACACAGTCCACGATCGTCCGCCATCGTCCGCAGTCACCTTCAAGTCGTGGGCTGCAGTCCGACCAGCGCTGGCGAGCGCCTTACTGATTCGCTAAGACGCAGGCTCAGAAGCGCCGGAGCCGCCGCCCGCGACACCTCCAGCGCCTCCTGAGGTTGCCGCAACAGACCGCAGCTCGGCGGCAGTGCGCAGAGGTAGGTCACGAAGGATCAACGTGCAGGCCAACCCCAGCACCCCGGCAACGAGCGTGATCCAGAAAAGGTCGCCAATCGACAGAGCCAGCGCGTCATTGGCGCCGGCGATCACCTTGGGAATCAACGCTTGCAGCGGCCCTGGCAGCGCGTGCTCGAGCAAAGCCCGCCCATTGCCAACGTTTTGTAGGGCACCCGACAGCTTGACCAGCTGGGCGATCAGCGGCTGCGGCACACCCTGTTGGGCAAGATTCGTCGGCAGCCGGTTGGCGAAGGATGACGAGAAGATGGTGCCCGCGGCGGCCAGTCCAATCGAGGCTCCGATCTGACGTAGGAAAGTCAGCGTGCTTGTAGCCACTCCCAGCCG
>JBAUTF010000027.1:0-56327 GCA_049582065.1 Candidatus Dormiibacterota bacterium
GCACGCTCGCGTCCGGGGCGCCTGCCGCCGCCGACGCGGCGCGGCCGGCCTCGCGGGCGACGGTCAGGATCGTGCCCTCCGTCGGCTTGTTGACGGCGCGGTACGCGGCGTTCGCCGCCTCTTCGAACGCGGCCGCCAGCTCCGCCGGCGTGAGCGAGCTCTTGCCTTCCACCGCCCGGGCGAAGCCGCGGAAGATCTGCGACAGGATGACCCCCGAGTTGCCGCGGGCGCCCATCAGGCTGCCGTGGGACGCGAGCTTGGCGATCTTGCTGACCTCGGAGGCGTTCGACTCCTTGATGTCCTCGACCGCCGATTGGAGCGTGAGGAGCATGTTGGTGCCAGTGTCGCCGTCGGGCACCGGGAACACGTTGAGGCGGTTCACCTCCTCGTGGTTGGCGCCGAGCCAGCTCAGGCTGCCGAGAAGCGCGCGTTTGAACAGGGGCCCGTCCACCCCTACCGCCTCCTCATGCACCATCGGTCAGCGCCGCTCTTCACGGACGCCCTGCACGTTGACGTTCACCTGCGTCACAGGGACGTTCACAGAGCGTTCCACCTCGAACTTGACCGTCTCCTGGAGGTTGTGCGCGACCTCGGAGATCCGCACCCCGTATTGCACGATGACGTAGATGTCGATGGCGAGACCGCCTTCGGACTCGACCACGTCCACGCCCCGGTCGACGTTCTCCCGGCGCAGCAGGACCGCGACGCCGTCGCGCAGGCCGCGGCCGGCCATCCCGCTGATGCCGTAGCAGCGCATGGCCGCGTGCCCTGCGATTGCCGCGACCGCCGATGGGAAGACCTCGATGCGTCCCCATTGGCGGGACTGGGTCAGGGTGGTGGTGGTTTTGGAGGCCATTGGAAGGCCCATGGTACAATTCACGTCCGCGGATTCGCCTTCTCGGCGTCCTCCGCTTTCTCCAAACTCCAAGCGGAAGGTGCCTCATGGCCAAGCGTTGCGCGATCTGCGGCAAGGAGCCGCAATACGGACACCACGTCAGTCACGCCAAGAACCGGGTCAACCGGAGGTTCATGCCCAACCTGCAGATGGGCATCGTGACCGTGTCCGGCCAGACCAGGCGGGCACGGGTGTGCACCCGGTGCCTGAGGACCTACTCGACCTAAGCCAGGTCCAGGCCGTGGACCTCGCCCAGGCGGCGCAGGTCTTTGCGTAGCGAGGTCCAGACCCGTTCCTGAGCCTCCACCGCCGGTAGCACGCCGGCCGGGTCGTCGACCTCGGCGGCGAGATCGGGACGCTCGACCATCTCGGCGAACAGCAGCGTCCAGGCGCGTGGAACCACCTCGTAGATCGCGTACCCGCCACCGCCCAGGGCAAGCCAGCGCCCGTCGCACAGCTCGTGCGCCAGCTCGTGAAAAGCCCTGCCGACGCGTGGCCAGATCCGGGTGGTTCCCGCCAGGTGAGCGAGCGGGTCGAGATAGTGGGTGTCGCACCCGTCCTGGGTCACCAGGACCGTCGGCTTGAATCGGCGCAGCAGCGCTGGCACGACGGCCTCGAACCCCTTCAGCCACGGCTCATCCCAGGTGAAGGGGGCGAACGGCAGATTGGCGGCGGAGCCACGACCGGCCCCGGCGCCGCAATCGTCCGGATAACCCGTCCCCGGGAAGAGGTAGCGTCCGCTCTCGTGGAGGCTGATTGTCAGCACGTCCGGGTCGGCCTGGAAGATGCCTTCGACGCCGTCGCCATGGTGGACGTCGACGTCCACATAGGCGACACGATGGCCCTGGTCCTTGAGCCATTGGCACGCGATCGCTGCGTCGTTGTAAGTGCAGAAGCCCGACGCGCGGTCCCGATGCGCGTGGTGCAGGCCGCCCGAGGGGCTGAAGACGTGCAGCGCCGCGCCGGACTCGATCGCCTGTGCCGCGACCATGCTCGCGCCCACCACCAGCGAGGTCCCCTCGTGCAGCTCGTCGGAGATCGGGTTGTCGGCTGATTCGAATCCCGCCGCGTCGATCGCCTCGGGTGAGACCTGCCGGCGCCGGCTCGGGTCGCTCAGCTTGCGCACGAGGTCCACGTAGCCGGGCGAGTGGACCAGCTCGAGCTCTCCGACCGTGGCGGCTCGCGGAGGCAACACGTGGCAGTGCTCGATGAGGCCGGTGGAGCGAATGAGGTCGACCGCGAGCTTGACGCGAATCGGCTGCAGCGGGTGCTGGTCCGACAGGTGGTGCTTCATGAGCTCGTCTCCGTAGACGAGCGCGACTGGGCCGGGCACGGCAACTTACCCTAACGGTTCAAGTGAACCCGGAAAGTCTTTTCGAGTCGGTGCCCAACTTCTCGGAGGGCCGCAGGCCTGAGGTGATCTCCGCCATCGCAGCCGCGGCGCGAAAGGCCTACCTGCTGGACACGGATCCCGATCCCGACCATAACCGCGTGGTGATCTCGATCGCAGGCGGCAGAACGAAGCTCGTGGAAGCGATCATGGCGTCGGTCGGCGAGGCGGTCGAGCGAATCGACGTGACGCGGCAGGAGGGGGTTCACCCGCGAGTCGGCGCGGCGGACGTGGTGCCGATCGTGCCGTTGGGCGCGTCCACGTTGCAGCAATGCCAGGAGGTCGCACACGAGGTCGGGGAGCGCATCTGGTCGGAGCTGAAAGTACCTGTGTACTTCTACGGCCACGGCGAGGACAGGACGCTGGCCGACATCCGGTCAGGCCGCGCCACACCGAGCCTCGGCGGACCCGGCCTCCACCGCACCGCCGGGGCCGTCTGCGTCGGCGCCCGCCTCATGCTGGTCGCCTTCAACGTGATGCTGCCGGACGCCGACGTGGTGACCGCCCGCGCCCTCGCCCGCTCGCTCCGGGAGTCGTCCGGCGGGATGCGCGGCGTCCAGGCGTTGGTCTTCGTGCTGCCGGGCGGGCGCCTCCAGCTTTCCATGAACCTTTTTCGCGCAGCGGAAACGACCCCTGACCTCGTGATCGCCGAGCTGAAGCGCCTGGGAGTGCCGCTCGGCCCGCAGCAGCTGGTGGGGCTGTGCCCAGCCGCGGCAGCGAACCGCGCGGCCGATGGACGCCTGCTCGAGGCGCGGCTGGCGTCGGCAGCGGCCCGCGCCGCGGCGCGCCGGTGCGAGGATGCCGGGACCGAGGAGCTCAAGGCTCTCGCGGTCCGTCTGTCGCAGGAGGCCACCAGCCTCGCGGGCATGGCCGTCGACCAGGACTCGCTGCTCGCCGGCGCCGAGCGCTCGGCGGCCCTTGTCACGGTGCTGCACGCAGCAGAAATACGAGACGCCGAGCTCGACGCCATGCTCGTGGCCGCCTCGCGAGGCCTGCGCTCCGCCATCAGCGAAGGAACCGGGGAGCTGTACCGGACGAGGCTTGCCGCGCTCGACGCGCGGCTGGGCTAGCCGGAGTTGGCGTTCGTGTCGATGCTCACGCTGCAGGCGCCTCCGTTGACCTCCAGCCGGTAGCCGTCGGGCGCGCCGCCGAAATCGGACGTCTCGTAGCTCAGGTTGCCGATCGCGTGCGTCTGCCGGCCGTCGGCGTCGAGGCTGACCGCCCCGCCCGAGACGGCCACCGAGGCCGGTGTCCCGCTCGGCCTGTGCAGGTGCACCGTCAACGCGCCGCCGTTGACCGTGATCGGCACGATTCCAGATGGCCGCCCGAGCGTGATGTCCTCCCGGCTCGCGCCGGTGTTGATCTGGACCGATTCCACCTGGACCCCGGCAAGGCTCATCGTCTCGCTGACGGCGCCGGTGTTGGAGGTGATCGTCCACGGGATGCTGGGGTTGAGCTCCAGGGTCATGACAAAACGACGCGACTGGAAGAAGTCCAAGCCAGTGCTCGACTGCTTGATTCGAAGGTCCCCCGTCGAGCGGTCGAGTGTGATGCCAGGTTTCGGGCCGGAGTACTCGATGTGCGTGCGGTAGAGGTCTCCATTCACCGAGTCGCCCCGGGTGATCGTGATGGTCGCCGAGCCGACGTCGATCTCCACGGCCGCGTGGTCGAGGCCGCCCACGGTGTCCGCGGCGTCCAGGGTATGGGTCGTTCCGGTGCTGGGAGCGACCGCAATGTACGCCACGGCGCCGACAATCGCCAGCAGCGCGATGAGCGCGGCGGCGATTTCTCCGGAGCGACCATGGACCGACCGCCGGATGATCAGCTCGAGACCGATCAGGATGAGGATTACAGGCCATAGGGTCCAGAGCTCGGCGATGCGGTCGACCGAGATGCGGCCGGTGTTGACGAGCAGAGCGACGATGCCGGCGAGGATCAGGATGGCCGGCCAGAAGAAGCTCCGATAGCGGTATGTGTAGCTCACGTCAGGACCTGTCCACCGTGACGTTCGCCGCACCGCCGGCCACCGTCACGTCATAGCGGTCGGCGGCCGCGTCATACCCGGCCGAGCGCCACTCGCGGCTGCCGACCCCGTCCTGCCGTGCGCCGTCGGCCTTCAGACGGACGGCGCCGGCCGAAACCTGCACCTTCACGGCTGATGCGGCGGGTCGGGTGACGTCGACCGTCAGCGCGCCTCCTTCGACGCGGATGGGGACCTGGCCTTTGGGCGCGGGCAGCCGAAGATCGACCCTGCTCGCGCCGGTCTTGCATTCGAACCCGGTCAGCGTTGCGGTGGACAGGTCGAAATCTCCGCGGATGGCGCCCGTGCTGCAGCTCAGGTCCCAGGGGATGGAATCGCTCAGCTGAGCTTCGACCTTCATCCGCCCCATGCCGGGAAACCACCGCGGCGACTGGCTGATGCGGAGCGTGCCCGCCGCGCGGTCGAGACGCACCTCGGGCGACGATCCCGCGTGGTCGATGTGCAGGCGGTACAGCTGATCGCCGAGCGCTGCCGTGCGGACGTCCAGGCGGGCCGCTCCGACCGCGATCTCGAGTCTTCCCTTGGCCAGCCCGTCAAGAGGCTCGGAGCCGTTTACGCCGACCAGCGAGCCGCCGGGGCCGATTCGAGCGACGACGAGCCAGGCCCCGATCGCGATCAGGATGACCGGCCAGATGACATCCCAACTGACGTTGTCGAGCACGCCCGCGTTGGCGAGCAGGAAGAGGACTCCGAGGATGACCAGGACCCCACCCCAGAAGATGCTGGGATTGCGGTTCCACCACATGTCTCAGGCTCTCGACCGGCGCACGATCAGCCAGACGCCGACCGCGATCAGGACCACGGGCCAGAAGATGTCCGCTCGCAGCCTATCGAGCCACCCGAGGTTGTTCAGAAGGAACAGGACTCCCAGCACGATCAAAAGGCCGGGCCAGAAGAGCTCGTGGCGCCAGGGCCGGTTCATGGGGCCAGTCTAGGCAGTCTGACAGGGCTCGTTCCAGGGCGAACGGCCCGCGATGCTGAGGACTTCAGTGGGTCAGATCGCGGCGATCTTGTCGAAGATCCCGGGCCGCTCCCGCTGAGCGCTTTCCACCAGGTCCGGCCCCGCCACCGTGGCCTGGAAGCCGCGACCGGCCCCCAGATACGCCTGCGTGACCCGGCGCAGGTCGTCCGCGGTGACGTGCAGCAGCCGGTGCTTGAAGCGTTCCCGTTCCTCGCGCGTGAAGCCGGTCACCCTGTTGGTCGCCTCACGGCGGCCCTTGATGTCTGGCGACTCGAGCGGATCCACATCACCGCATGATCCGAGAACTGCCTCCTTGAGCTGCTCGGGAGCGATCTCGCCCTCGGTCACCCACCGCACCGCCTGGTCGAACACATCGTAAGTGCGGGTGATGTTGGGGTCGCGGTAGGAGCCGAAGTAAAAGGTGCCGCTCCCGAGGCCCGCCTGGGCGAACCCGCCGTAAGCGCCGCCCTTCTCCCTCAGCTCTCGATGGAGGAAGGTGTCACGCAGGTAGTTGGCCAGCACGAGCAGAGGCGGCGCGTCAGCGTGCGTGTAGCGGACGGTCTTGAAGCTCCGCACGTTGAACGCGACGGGAACCGGCGCGGTCCATGCCTCGCTGCCCGGCTCGAGCGGGGTCGGCCTGGCTTCCTGTCCATCCGCGCGTTGCGACGGCAGCGCAGCGAGCAGCTCGCTCAGGCGCCCGGTGTGCTGCTCGACCATCCCGTGCTCGCACGTGACCACGACGCGCAGCGAGCCGGCGCTGAACAGGTGGGTTCTGACCCGGTCAAGGCTGGCGATGAGCGGGCCGAGCTCGTGCTCGCCGAGTTGGGCCAGCCGGCGCATGGTGTGCAGCATGCGGATGCCCTGGAGCTGTTCGTTGATGGCGCCCTCTGAGCTGAGCTTCGAGTTGGCGCGCAGGATCGCGAACTGGAAGCCGAGCCCGGCCAGCGAGCTCTCCAGGCGCGTTGCGATCTCCGCGATGACCTCTTTCAGCCGCCCCGGCTCGATCTCGAGCCTCGCGGTGAGGTCCGCCAGCAGGCTGACGAAGGGCCCGGCATTGCGGTCGAGCGCCCGGCCGGACAGCACGAACGACTGCAGGTAGTCATCGCGCGAAGCCAGCGACTGGACCTGGGCCGCGGCACCCACGCCCCCGGTGACGGCGGCGATGCGCGATGCGATGGCGGCATAGTCCAGGCCGGCGGCGCCGCTCTGCGTCAGCACACGACTGAACAGTGGAAGGAGGTCCTTCTGGTCCGGTGTCAGCGTGGAGAAATCGCATCGGATGTCGAGGTATGTGATGCCGTTGGTCGGCTGAGGGTAGAACTCGACCGCGGCGCCGCGAAGGCTCAGGTCTTGGCTCGGGACGTCCTCGAAGCTCATCGGGATGTCGCTGAGCTCCAGGGTCGGCAGCGCGGACAGGTCCTGCCTGGCCTCTTGATCCGCCTTGAGGCGTAGCGCCTCGGCCACAATGCGTGCCTTGTCAGAATCGTCCATCCCAGCTTCGATCGCGGCCAGCTGGTCGAGCTCGTCGCGGCGCTGCCGCTCTTCCATGTCGGGGTCGGGCACGATCTTCAGCAAGGCGCGGTGCGGATTGTCTAGCAGCTCCGCGCGGACCAGGTTCTCGAAGAACCGGCCCTCGGACCTCGCCTTCTGCAGGCGCTGAAGGTCGGCGTCGAAGTTGAGGGCGCTGTAAGGGTCGCCGCCGTAGTGGTAGGGCGTCAGCGACGTGAAGAGCATCCGCAGGGCAAAAGGAAACCCGGCGTTCGACCGCTCACGCTTCTCGAACTCGAGGTGGTGGATCGCCGCGTCGACCTGCTCCTGGTCAACGCCCCCGCCCGCCACCTGCTCGAGCGTTGCGAGGACGAGCTCCTGCACCTTCTCCGCGTCCTCGATCGCGATGTCCTTCAGGCCGGCGCCGAACGCCGCCTCGCGGTAGTCGTCCTGCAAGCCGCTGCCGTCGGCCAACGCGGTGCCGAGGCGGGAGTCGATCAAGGCCTTGCGCAGGGGCGAGCCGGCGTTGCCCAAAAGCACCTCGGAAAGCACTCTCATCGCGAGCAGCTGGAAAGAGTCCCCGCTCGGCACGGTCACCCAGGCGACCAGAGCCTGGGATTTGCGCGAGTGGTCTTCACCGGCGGTGACCGGGTAAGGCTCCGTCGCCGTGATCGGTCTCGAGAACCGCTTGACATCGGGGATGGACGTGTCGACATGAACGCGCTGGAAGCGCGAGAGCACGTTGCGCTCGATCACCTCGAGCGTCTGATCCAACGGCCGGTCGCCGTACGTGTAGAAGTAGGCGTTGCTCGGGTGGTAGTGAAGCGCGTGGAAGCTGCGCAGCTGCTCCCACGTGAGATTGGGGATGTCCTGCGGGTCGCCGCCCGACACGTTCTCATAGGTCAGCCCCGGATACAGCGCCTTTCCCATCGCCCTGGCGACGGCTGTGTGTGGGGTCGCGAGGGCGCCCTTCATCTCGTTGAAGACCACGCCCTTGTAGCGGAGGCCGCTTGTCGGATCCGTCGTGTCCTCGAACTCGAAACGAATGCCCTCCTGCTGGAACGAGTCCTGCGACAGGCGTGGAAAGAAGGTCGCGTCGAGGTACACCTCCAGAAGGTTCATGAAATCCTTGGCGTTGCGCGTGCTGAACAGGTAGATCGTCCAGTCCGAGCCGGTCATGGCGTTCATGAACGTGGCGAGCGAGCGCCTGGTCATGCTGAAGAACGGGTCGCGGACCGGATACCGCTGCGAGCCCGCGAGCACGACGTGCTCGAGGATGTGAGCAACCCCGGTCGAGTCTTTCGGCGTCGTGGGAAAGAGGACGGCAAAACCGTTGTTGTCGTCCGCGCACTCGATGTGTATGTGGCGCGCCCCGGTGCGCTCGTGGTGCAGCTCCAGGAACGTGCCCTCGAGACGCTCCAGTGGCTCGCGCCGGTGGATTGAATACCCGCCGACGGTCTCGATTGCTGGAGAGGTGGTTCTGGACACGCGGACTCTTGAGTTTAGGATGTGAGGTCGGATGGTGTTCACGTACGCCGAGCTGGAGTTCCTCAGGTCGCAGCGAATCGGGCGATTCGCGACCGTTGGACCGTCTGGATGGCCGCACGTGGCGCCCGTGATGTACGCGGTGGACGACGGGGGCGCGCTCGAGTTCGATGTCGACGGGGTCAAGCTGCGCAACCTCACCTCGGAGCCGCGTGCGGCGATGGTCGTCGACGCGATGGGACCGAAGCGCGGCGTCGCGATGCAGGGCCAGGTCGAGCTCATCGCCCCCGAGCGCGCCCGTCTCCTGCCCCTGCGTAAGTTCAGCTGGGGTCTTTGATCCCGAGGGCGGCACTCCTGGTCGCAGTCGTCATCATGGGTTGCACAGCCTCGACCAACGCTCCCTCCCCCGCGTCCTCTGGACGGCTGGTCACTCCCACCCCTTCGCCGGCCATATCGGCGGAGTGGACCGAGTATCACCGCGACGCATCGCGCGGAGGCGCCGGCCCGACGACGCCCGCCCTCAGCTCGCCAAGCATCGCGTGGAAGACGGAGGTGGACGGCGACGTCTACGCCTCTCCGCTGATCGTCCAGGGCCACGTCATCGTTGCGACCGAGAACAACACCGTCTATTCGCTTGACCTTTTCACGGGCTCGGTGATCTGGGTGGTCCACCTCGGCGAGCCGGTCGCCGCCGGATCCCTCCCGTGCGGTGACATCGGACCCGTCACCGGCATCACAGGCACACCCGCCGCCGACCCCGCCACCGGGCGGCTCTACGTCGTTGCCTTCCTTCGGGGCCGCCACCACATGCTCTACGCACTGAGCCTGGTCGACGGCTCGGTGATCCTGCAGCAGGACGTGGACCCGGCCGGATCAGACCCGACCGTGCAGCAGCAGCGAGGCGCGCTGGCGATCGGCTCCGGATTCGTCTACGTGCCTCTCGGTGGCCTTTACGGGGACTGTGGGGCATATCACGGTTACCTGGTAGCGGTCCCGCAGGCGGGCGGGCCCGCGCCTTTCTATCGCGTCCCGAGCGCGCGAGGAGCCGGGATCTGGAGCTCGGCCGGCCCTTCCATCGACGGAGCCGGGAACGTGTACGTGGTCACCGGCAACTCGACCGCCTCGCCGACGGCCTTCGACTACAGCAACTCCGTGATCGAGCTCTCGCCCGACCTGCAGTCGGTGAAATCGTTCTTTTCGCCGGCGAATTGGCGCGCCCTCAACGCAGGCGACGTTGACCTAGGGTCGCTCGGCGCGGCGCTGTTGGCGTCGGGCGACGTGGTCAGCGTGGGCAAGGAAGGGGTCGCGTACCTGCTGCGGGCGGGACGTCTGGGCGGCGTCGGCGGCCAAGTTGCCAGCAGGCAGGTGTGCGGAGGAGCGTTTGGTGGAGCGGCGGTGGCAGGCTCGACCGTCTTCGTGCCCTGCACCGACGGGCTCTACGCCTTGTCGGTGGCCTCCGGCTCGATCGAGGTGAGCTGGCGCGCGCCACATCCGTCGCTGGGATCTCCCATCACCTCGGCCGGCGCATTGTGGGGCATCGAGGCTTCGTCGGCGACGCTGTACGGGCTCGACCCCGCCGATGGGCGGGTGCTCTACACGGTTGGGCTCGGCGCCGCCGACCACTTCAGCACTCCCGCCGCGACGGACGGGTTCGTCGTGGCGCCCGCGGGGCGCAGCGTCGTCGCCGTGTTGACGGCCGGCTAACCCCGCTAACCCTGGATCGAGCGCAGCAGGTTTGCCATCTCGATGGCCGCCTCCGCCGCTTCGGCGCCCTTGTTGTTCTTGGGCCCCGAGCGGGCGAGGGCCTGGTCCCGGTCCTCGGTGGTCAAGACGCCGAAGGTCACCGGCACGCCGGTGTCCAGCTGCACCTGCATGATCCCGGCCGCAGTCTGGCCGGCCACGACCTCGAAGTGATACGTCTCGCCACGGATCACGCAACCCAGGCACACGATGGCGTCGTAGCCGCCCTTCTCCGCCAGCGTCAGCGCGGTGACCGGGAGCTCCAGCGAGCCGGGCACCCAGAAGACGTCAGGCTCATCCACACCGTGCTGGCCAAGCGCATCGAGAGCGCCTCGGAGCAGCCGCCTCGAGATGTCCTCGTTGAACCGGGACACGACGACGGCGACGCCGAGCTCGGCTCCCTCGAGTTCTGGCGTGGCGCCCTTCTCCCCCATTAGTGGACTGTAACGGCCAGAGCTGGAGCAGGCCGCCTCAGAGCAGGTGACCCAGCTTGTCTTTCTTGGTCTTCAGGTAGCGCTCGTTGTGCGGGTTGGACGGGACCTGGATCGCGACTCGCTCCACGACCTCGAGGCCGAATCCCTCCAGGCCGTAGATCTTCTTCGGGTTGTTGGTCAGCAGGCGGATCTTGCGCACGCCAAGGTCGTACAGGATCTGGCTGCCGATTCCGTAGTCGCGCTTGTCAGCAGGATGCCCGAGCGCCTCGTTGGCTTCCACCGTGTCCATCCCGCGGTCCTGGAGGTTGTAGGCGTGCAGCTTGTCCAGCAGGCCGATGCCACGACCTTCCTGGTGGCGGATGTAGAGGATCACGCCGGTGCCCTCTTTCGCGATCATCTCCATCGCCGCGCGCAGCTGGGCCCCGCAATCACAGCGCAGGCTGCCGAAGATGTCCCCGGTCAGGCACTCGGAGTGCGCGCGCAGCAGGACCGGCTGCCTGGGATCGATGTCCCCCAGCACGAGGGCCAGGTGGTTCTCGTGCCTGAGCACGTCCTCGTAGGCGAAGAGCTTCCACAAGCGCGGGGCGGCATCGCCGATCGGGATGGTGGCCTCGACACGGCGCGCGACGAGCTTCTCGTTCCGGCGGCGGTACGCGATCAGCTGCTCGACGGTGATCAGCTTGATCCCGTGCGCCGTGGCGAACTCCTCCAGGTCCGGCATGCGGGCCATCGTGCCGTCGGCTTTCATCAGCTCGGTGATCACCCCTGCCGGGTAGAGGCCGGCCAGGTTCGCCAGGTCCACCGCGGCTTCGGTCTGCCCGGCCCGCGTGAGCACGCCTCCTTCGGCAGCCCGCAGCGGAAACGTGTGGCCGGGCATCGAGAAATCTGACGCTTTTGCCTGCGGATCGAGCACTTTGCGGATCGTGGCTGCGCGGTCATAGGCGGAAGCCCCGGTGGTTGTCATCTCCCTGGCGTCGATGCTGACGCTGAACGCGGTGCCGAGCCGGCTGGTGTTGTGCTCGACCATCGGGGCGATGCCGAGCTCGTCCAGGCGCCTGGCGACAACAGGCATGCAGACAAGCCCCGACCCGTGCCGGGTCATGAAGCTGATGTGGTCGGGCGTGACGAGCTGGGCGGCCACCACCAGGTCGCCCTCGTTCTCGCGGTCCTCGTCGTCGACCACGATCACGAACTTGCCGGCCTCGAAGTCGGCGACTGCCTCAGGAACGGTGGCCAGTCCCATTGCTCGACGAATGTTACCGGCGGAGGTTTCTGGCGACGTACCGCGCCACCACGTCCGCCTCCAGGTTGACCACCCACCCCCTCTCGTATTCGCCGGCGATCGTCACGGCGAGCGTATGCGGGATCAGGGCGACCCTGAAGCTTCGGGCCTGGTCGTCGACCCCGGCGACGGTGAGGCTCATGCCGTCGACCGCGATCGAACCCTTCTCCACGACGAACCGACGCAGGGCCGGCGGCAGGCCGATCTCGAGCTCGCGGCCTGAGGCCACCCTTGTTATCTTCCGGACCGTCGTCTTGGCGTCCACGTGGCCCTGGACAAGGTGTCCATCCAGCAGGCCGGCCGCGCTCAGGGGCAGCTCGAGGTTGACCCGCGAGCCCGGGGTGGCCAGGCCCAGGTTGGTGCGCCGAAGCGTCTCCGGGACGACGTCTGCGAAGAAGGCGGCTCCCTGCTTTTTGACCACGGTCAGGCAGCAGCCGTTGACCGCCACGCTCGAACCGATCTTCAGCCGGCGCGTCGCGGACGCCGCAGCGATGCCGAGCCGGTTCGGGCCGGTCTCGACGACCGTCCCGACCGAGCTAACTATCCCGGTGAACATCTGGGTAAGCCGTGATCAGCATGTCGTCGCCCAGGCGGGTGAAGTCGACGTCGCGCAGCGAGATTGCGTCCGTCAAGCGCTCGATCCCCCGCCCTCCGACGGGACCCGGCGCTTCCCGCCCACCGATTACTCGCGGGGCGACGTAGGCGTGCACCTTGTCAACGAGGTGATCGGCGAAGAAAGAGGCATGGACCTCGCCTCCCCCTTCCACCAGCACGCTGAGCAGATTGCGCCTGCCGAGCTCGTCGAGCAGGGCAGGCAGCGAAACGCGGCCGTTCGCTTCCGCCGGCAGCTTCACGACCTCGGCCGCGCCGACGCGGCCCGCGAGGGTGGTGGCGATCAGCGTGCCGGCGCCGACGATGCGCGCCGACTGGCGGATCCTCAGTTGGGAGTCGACGACCACGCGTAAGGGCTGGCGCCCGTCCCCGCTGTCGAGCCGGGTCGTCAACTCGGGGTCGTCGACCATGACCGTGTTGACGCCCACCAGGATTGCATCGTGCATGTGCCGCAGACGGTGGGAGTGCCGGCGGGCCTCCTCACCGGTGATCCAGCGCGATTCGCCCGTGCGGGTGGCGATCTTGCCGTCGAGACTCATCGCGAACTTCGCGGTCACAAAGGGCCGGCCGGTCAGTCGGTGCTTGACGTAGAACTCGTTCATGCGCAGCGCTCTGTCTTCGTGCGCTCCGGCGGCTACCTCGATCCCTGCAACCTCGAGCGCGCGGATGCCGGCGCCCCGCACCCGTTCATCCGGGTCTGCCATCGAGACGACCACCCGGCGCAGCCCGGCCTCGATGATCGCGGCGGCACACGAGGGGCTGCGATGCTCGTGGTTGCACGGCTCGAGGTTGACGTACAGGCTGCCGCGGAACGCAGCCTCGCCCGCGGCTGCCAGGGCCTCCTCCTCGGCATGGGGATGGCCCGGGCCGCGATGGTAGCCCTCGCCCGCCAGCCGGCCGTCGCGGTCCAGGACGACCGCGCCAACCATCGGGTTGGGGCTGGTGCGGTAATCACCCTTCAGCGCGAGCTCGATGGCGCGCGCGGACCAGTAGAGGTCCTCGCTCGGATGGTTCTTGGTCGACATCAGTGTGCGCGCGCCAAATCAGACCACATGGTGATCGCAATCAACAACCGAACTAGGTCTATGAGATTCTCCAGCCTGCCTTGAGCGCTGGATCCGTAATTTGTTCGTTGCCTCACTTCGTACCGGTGCGCCCGGCGCGCGCCCGGCGCTTCAGTGACCTGAAGAGTGAGTTATAGGTGAACAAGCCCTCGGGCTATTAGTACCGGTCAGCTCAAAGAATTACTTCTCTTACACCTCCGGCCTATCAACCTGGTTGTCTACCAGGGCCCTTACCCGGTTAACCCGGTGGGAGACCTTATCTCGGAGTTGGCTTCGCACTTAGATGCTTTCAGCGCTTATCCAAACCGGCCATGGCTACCCGGCGCTGCCACTGGCGTGACAACCGGTACACTAGCGGGCCGTTCAACCCGGTCCTCTCGTACTAGGGTCAACCCTCCTCAAGTCTCCTGCGCCCACGGCGGATAGGGACCGAACTGTCTCACGACGTTCTAAACCCAGCTCGCGTACCGCTTTAATGGGCGAACAGCCCAACCCTTGGGACCGACTCCAGCCCCAGGATGCGACGAGCCGACATCGAGGTGCCAAACCGGGCCGTCGATGTGAACTCTTGGGCCCGATAAGCCTGTTATCCCCGGGGTAACTTTTATCCGTTGAGCGACGGCCATTCCACACCGAGCCGTCGGATCACTATGCCCGACTTTCGTCCCTGCTCGACCTGTTTGTCTCACAGTCAAGCTCCCTTATGCCATTGCACTCTGCGCCTGATTTCCGCCCAGGCTGAGGGAACCTTTGGGCGCCTCCGTTACATTTTGGGAGGCGACCGCCCCAGTCAAACTACCCACCAGGCACTGTTCGGAGCCCCGATCAGGGGCACCGTTAGAGCTAAAGTTCAACGAGGCTGGTATTCCACTGTTGGCTCCACCCGAGCTGACGCCCGAGCTTCAAAGCCTCCCAGCTATCCTCTACACGCTAAACCCCAGTCCAATGCCAAGATGTAGTAAAGCTCCACGGGGTCTTTCCGTCCTGCCGCGGGTAACCTGTATCTTCACAGGTATTGCAGTTTCGCCGAGTATCTGTCCGAGACAGCGCCCAACTCGTTACGCCATTCGTGCGGGTCGGAACTTGCCCGACAAGGAATTTCGCTACCTTAGGACCGTTATAGTTACGGCCGCCGTTTACCGGGGCTTCAGTTCAAGCCTTGCAGCTCTCCCCTTAACCTTCCGGCACCGGGCAGGCGTCAGCCCCTATACGTCCCCTTACGGGTTCGCAGAGACCTGTGTTTTTAGTAAACAGTCGGTTGGGCCTCTTAATTGCAACCCTCGACGGCTTCGGAGGTAAACTCCTACACCGCCAAAGGCACCCCTTCTCCCGAAGTTACGGGGTTATTTTGCCGAGTTCCTTAGACAGATTTCTCTCGATCGCCTTGGAATCCTCTTCCCATCTACCAGCGTCGGTTTGCGGTACGGGCACCTGCATTCTTCCTAGAGAATTTTCTCGGAAGTTTGGGATCAGCCACTACGCCTCCATTGCTGGAAGCTCCCCATCAGCTCTCAGGATTAGTGCCCCAACGGATTTGCCAATCAGGGCTCCCTACAGCTTTAGCCGGACACATCCGATCGTCCGGTTGGCCTACCCTCCTTCGTCCTCCCATCGGTATAACGAACGCGAGGTGGTACTGGAATGTGCACCAGTTGTCCATCGCCTACGCCCTTCGGCCTCGGCTTAGGCCCGACTGACCCTGGGACGATTAACGTAGCCCAGGAAACCTAAGATTTACGGCGGGCGGGTTTCTCACCCACCTTTACGCTACTTGTGCCGGCATTCGCACTCGTGCAAGCTCCACACGGACTTCCGTTCATGCTTCACCGCGTGCACGAAGCTCCTCTACCAATCGCAGCTTGCGCTGCAACCCCATGGCTTCGGTGAAAGACTTAAGACCCGATAATTTTCGGCGCCGCTTCACTCGACCAGTGAGCTGTTACGCACTCTTTAAAGGGTGGCTGCTTCTAAGCCAACCTCCTGGTTGTTTGTGCGAAGCGACCTCCTTCGCCACTTAGTCTTTACTTTGGGACCTTAGCCGATGGTCTGGGTTGTTTCCCTTTTGACCGTGAAGCTTAGCCCCCACGGTCTCACTGCTGCTGTATAACCTGCCGCCATTCGGAGTTTGGTTGGGTTTGGTAACGGGGGAACCGCCCCTAGCCCATTCAGTGCTCTACCTGCGACAGCCCACAACAACGCTGCCCCTAAAGGCATTTCGAGGAGAACCAGCTATCTCTTGGTTCGATTGGCATTTCACCTCTACCCACAGTTCATCCGCTCAGTTTGCAACCTAAGTCGGTTCGGACCTCCACGGAGTTTTACCTCCGCTTCATCCTGACCATGGGTAGGTCACCAAGTTTCGGGTCTACTGCCTACGACTACAGCCCCTTGCGGGGTCACGCCCTATTCGGACTCGCTTTCGCTACGGCTCCGGGTGTAATCCCCTTAGCCTCGCCACAAACAGTAACTCGCCGGCTCATTCTACAAAAGGCACGCCATCAGCCTGTACGCTCCCCGAAGGTTGCGTACCTAGGCCTTTGACAGTTTGTAGGTCCAAGGTTTCAGGATTCTATTTCACTCCCCTTCCGGGGTACTTTTCACCTTTCCCTCACGGTACTCTTCACTATCGGTCACCAAGAGTATTTAGCCTTACACAGTGGTCTGTGCGGATTCCCCCAGGATTCCGCGTGTCCCGGGGTACTCGGGTGTCGTTACGAAGTCCAGTCAGTTTTCGCCTACAGGGCTGTCACCTTCTGCGGCGCAGGTTTCCACCTACTTCGGCTAACCAACGGTTTTGTAACTTCGCTCGAGCTCGGCAGAGCTCGATAAACGATCCCACGACACCGCGCGCGCAACGCCCGCCGGCTTGACACGCACACGGTTTAGGCTGCTCCCTTTTCGATCGCCTCTACTAAGGAAATATCTCTTCCTCCGGGTACTAAGATGTTTCAGTTCCCCGGGTGCCCTCCACCTGGTCTATGTGTTCAACCAGGGGTGCTCGAGCATTACCTCGAGCGGGTTGCCCCATTCAGAAATCACCGGATCATCGTTTGCTTCCAACTCCCCGGTGCTTATCGCAGGTAGCCGCGTCTTTCTTCGGCTCTTGGTGCCTAGGCATCCACCTCGGACCCTTACTAGCTTGTTCGACCTATAACCACTCTTCAGTCGCTGAAGAATTGTTTTTGGTCACGACAAATTTTAGAAAGAGGATCCAGATTTAGGTCCCCAAAAAATCTGCGATTTTTCGGGGCTCCTTTTTGCTTTACGGCATTCTGGAGATCTCGATAGACCTATTCGGTTGTCAATGTGCTGGTGGAGATGAGCGGGCTCGAACCGCTGACCCCCTGCTTGCAAAGCAGGTGCTCTCCCAGCTGAGCTACATCCCCTGGGGCACGGAAAATCCGTGCTATAGCGACGTCGATATGACGTCTCCCTCCGCGTGCGGAGCGCTCTGCTCCGCGGGAGGTGCTTCAGACCTTGAAGTTCCCCACGAAATCTTCGATTTCGTGGGGACCCCTTCTTGAGGGCCTGAAGAGTGGGAAAGACAGGACGAAACCATGGGCCTTTGTTTGCTTTTTGCACTCGAATGAGAGCCCCACAAAATCTGCGATTTTGCGAGGACCCCGTAAGAACGAAACGCGACGGATTTTCACCGCGAACTGAGCTGCCTTCCGTCACCTTTCGATGACGCTCTCGCGCGTTCGGGAGGGCTACTCTTCGCGATTCTTCAATCGCTACTCTTGGCCGACCTAATGACGCTCGTTACTGCGAAATCTCTGACTTGACGAGCCTCCAAACGTAAAGGAGAAGCTCCTTAAAGGAGGTGATCCAGCCACA
This sequence comes from Candidatus Dormiibacterota bacterium, assembly GCA_049582065.1. Taxonomy (GTDB): domain Bacteria; phylum Chloroflexota; class Dormibacteria; order Dormibacterales; family Dormibacteraceae; genus DATKSS01. Next base: position 17,230 of record JBAUTF010000027.1, read on the forward strand.
CCTTCCGGTACGGCTACCTTGTTACGACTTCACCCCCCTTACCGGGCACTCCTTCGGCGCCTCCGTCCCTTACGGGTTCGGCCAGCGACTTCGGGAGCACCAGACTCGGGTGATGTGACGGGCGGTGAGTGCAAGGCCCGGGAACGTATTCACCGCTGTGTGCTGACCAGCGGTTACTAGCAACTCCGACTTCATGCAGGCGAGTTGCAGCCTGCAATCCGAACTGAGACCGGCTTTAAGGGATTGCCTTCACGTCGCCGTGTCGGAACCCGTTGTACCGGCCATTGTAGCGTGTGTGTAGCCCTGGACATAAAGGGCATGCGGACTTGACGTCATCCCCACCTTCCTCCGGGTTTCGCCCGGCAGTCTCCCTAGATTATTCAACTAAGGACAGGGGTTGCGCTCGTTGCGGGACTTAACCCAACACCTCACGGCACGAGCTGACGACAGCCATGCACCACCTGCGCAGAAGTCCCTTGCGGGAGGTTCTCGCTTTCACGAGAATTTCCTCTGCATGTCAAGCCCAGGTAAGGTTCTTCGCGTTGCCTCGAATTAAACCACACGCTCCGCTGCTTGTGCGGGCCCCCGCCTATTCCTTTGAGTTTTAACCTTGCGGCCGTAGTCCCCAGGCGGTGAACTTAATGCGTTAGCTGCGGCACTGATCGGGTCAATCCGACCAACACCTAGTTCACAACGTTTAGGGCGTGGACTACCCGGGTATCTAATCCGGTTCGCTCCCCACGCTTTCGCGTCTCAGCGTCAGTTGCAGGCCAGGAAGCCGCCTTCGCCACTGGTGTTCCTCCAGATATCTACGCATTTCACCGCTACACCTGGAATTCCGCTTCCCTCTCCTGCACTCTAGCCAGGCCGGTTTGCAATGCAGTTTTCCGGTTGAGCCGGAAGATTTCACATCACACCTAACCAGCCGCCTACACGCGCTTTACGCCCAGTAAATCTGGATAACGCTTGCCCCCTACGTATTACCGCGGCTGCTGGCACGTAGTTAGCCGGGGCTTTCTTGGAGGGTACCGTCGATGTCTTCCCCTCCGACAGTGGTTTACATCCCGAAGGACTTCATCCCACACGCGGCGTCGCTCCGTCAGGCTTTCGCCCATTGCGGAAGATTCCTCACTGCTGCCTCCCGTAGGAGTCGGGGCCGTGTCTCAGTCCCCGTGTGGCTGGTCGTCCTCTCAGACCAGCTACCCGTCATCGCCTCGGTAGGCCGTTACCCCACCGACTAGCTGATAGGCCGCGGGCCCACCCCATCGTGCATTGCTGCTTTCTTCACCAGCCATTCGACCGGTGACGACATGCGGTATTAGCATCGGTTTCCCGGTGTTATCCCCCGCGATAGGAAAGGTTGCCCACGTGTTACTCACCCGTTCGCCGCTAGGAACTCATCTCCCTTGCGGGAAATAAGCCCTCGCTCGACTTGCATGTGTTATGCGCGCCGCCAGCGTTAACCCTGAGCCAGGATCAAACTCTCCGTCCAAAACGGAGGACCCAAGGCCTTCGCCCTGAGTCATAAGACTCTCAGAGTCTTTCCCACTCTTCAGTTGTCAAGGTGCTGATTCCTACCGGCGCATCTCGTGGATGCCCATCTTCAGGGCGCACGAAACCTTCCCGTCGGAGGAACCTGCGAATTCTACCGGCCCCGCAGGCGGTATTGCAAGCCGGGCTAAAACGAGCGCCGGCCGGCCATCGCCCGGGCCAGGGTGAGCTCATCCGCGTATTCGAGGTCGCCCCCTACCGGCAGACCGTGGGCCGGCCGCGTCACCTTGACGCCCAGGGGCTGGATGGCCCGCTGCAGGTAGACCGCCGTGGCCTCCCCCTCGATGTCGGCGTCGGTGGCGATGATGACCTCGGCGACGCCCTCCTCTCGCACCCTCTCGAGCAGCTGCGGGACGTGGATCTGGTCCGGCCCGACCCCGTCGATCGGCGAGATCACCCCGTGGAGGACGAAGTACAGGCCCCCGAACTCCGAGGTCCGCTCGACCGCGAGCACGTCCAGGGCCGACTCGACCACGCATAGGAGCGTTGGGTCGCGACGGGTGGAGGAGCAGATCGCGCAGAGGCTCCCCTCGGCGATGTTGTAGCAGCGCTCGCAGTAGCCAATGCGCGCTTTGACGTCCTCAATCGCCTGCGCCAGCGAGTCGGCGCGCTGCCGGTCCGAGCGCAGCAGATGGAACGCCAGCCGCTGGGCGGTCTTGGGACCGATGCCCGGGAGACGCGCAAGCTCTTGGATGAGCCTTTCGAGCGGCTCCGGCAGCTGCGGCATGCCCGCTCGGTTTAGATCAGGCCGGGCGGCAGGCCAAGGCCGGACGCCACGCCCTTCATCTTCTCGGCCGCCATCTGCTTCGAACGCTCCATCGCCTCGTTGACCGCGGCGAGCACCAGGTCCTGCAGCATCTCGTTGTCCGAGGCGGCCGCCGGGTCGATCGTTACCGACACCACCTTCTGCGTCCCGGTCGCAACGACGGTGACGGCGCCTCCACCGGCGCTCGCCTCCACGGTTTCCGTCTCGAGCTCCTTCTGCACCTTCGACATCTTGTCCTGCATCTGCTGCACCTGGCGCAACATCTTGAGCGGGTCCTTCACTCGGAAACCTCCTTGACTCGAGTCACCCTGCCCTCAAACCTTCGCACGACCTCGCGCACGAAAGGATCGTCCTCAGGGCTAGCGGTGGTAGGCGGCCCGGCCTTCGGCTGCTCCGCCTCGCGCAAACGGTAATCGACCTTCACCCCGTCTCCGAGCCACGCCCGCACGTGCGGCAGCAACTGCGCCGACTGTTCCTGGGCTTTTTTGTGGTGGAATCCGTAGCGGAACCACAGGATCAACGTTGAGCCTTCGACCTCGGGCTGAGCGTCGAGATAGGCGGCACGGACGGTGCGGTTGAGCTTCTCCAGGACATCAGACCAGCCGGAGACGGTCTGGGGCGCCATTGATGGATGCCCTTCCCCATCCCCCGGCTTCGCCGGGGACTTCCCGGCGAGCCGGGAAGCAGCCTCCCCGTCCCCCGGCCGTGGGCCGGGTACTTCCCCGCGAGGCGGGGAAGTGGTTGGCTGTTGCGTCTCCCCTTCCGCCCGAGGCGCGGGGGACTTTCCCACCGGTGGGGTAAGCGCAGTGGCTGCAACGGCCAGGCGCACGAGCGTCGCCTCGACCAGGAACCTCGGCTCGGCGTGGCGCCGGACCTCGCCGTCCAGGTGCAGCAGCGCGTCGAGCACGTCCGACAGCCTTCGCGCGCTGGCCTCGTCGCGGTTAGTCAACGACGCGATGAGCCGGTCCCGACAGCCTTCCATCAAACCGCGGACCACCTGCCTCAGCTCGGCGCCGAGGGAGTACACGCGGTTGAGCTCTGCCAGGGCCTCCGAGGCGCGGCCGGCGAGCACGTCGTCCAGCAGCGCATCCAGCACGCGCGGGTCGGCGATGCCGAGCAGGGACCGAGCGCCTTCGAGGGTGATCGGCCCGACCGCGAGCGGCACCAGCTGGTCCATCAAGCCGACCGCGTCACGCATCGAGCCCTGCGCGGTGCGGGCGATCAGCTGCATCGCGTCGGGGTTGACCTGCACGTTCTCGGCTTTGGCGATGTGCGCCAACCGCGACACGATCTGCTCTTCGCTGTGGCGGCGGAATACGAAGTGCTGGCAGCGGCCGATCACCGTCAGCGGCATCTTCTGCGCGTCGGTGGTGCACATGACGAAAACCGCGTGCGGCGGCGGCTCCTCGAGCGTTTTCAGCAGCGCGTTGAACGCATCGGGAGTCAACCCGTGCGCCTCGTCGATGATGTACACCTTGTACGGACCGCGCGCCGGGGCGAGGTTCACCTTCTCGCGCAGGTCACGGACATCGTCGATGCCGCGGTTGGAGGCGGCGTCGATCTCGATGAGGTCCAGCGACGACCCGGCCATCATCTCGATGCACGAATCGCACTTGTTGCACGGCTCTGCCGAGTCGCGCGGGCGGCCCGTGCAGTTGAGGGACTTGGCCAGCAGCCGCGCCGCAGACGTCTTACCCGTGCCGCGGCTTCCACTGAAGAGGTAGGCATGCGCCACGCGGCCCGAGATGATCGCGCCCTGGAGAGCCCGCGAAGAGGCATCCTGGCCGACCAGGTCGGCGAAGGTCTGCGAGCGGTACTTGCGGTAGAGGGACTGGTACTCAGGCATAAGGCGCGGGTGAGATCTGCGGATGCGCGCAAGCGCGTGCAGGTTCGGACTTCCTGATCGCTCCCCCGCGGGACCCCCTCTGGGGTACTCCACGCCAGGTAAGGCGGGATAGCAAGGTCGTCTTGTGACGGCCGAGATGAACTCGGCCTGCTGGCCACGCCGGATTCGAGTTCACAGGTTCCGTGATCTTGTCATCAACACACATGGGATATTCAGATGGCCGCGCACCCCCGCCTCGATCGAAGACCCCCAGCTCGCACCACGGTTCGCGGCTCAGGCTCGGATGGCTGCGGCACCCTCTGGTTCTCTCCTTACCGCTGCTTCCTTCCGGACCTGACGGGGTTCGGAGACCCGAGCTGCGCAGGTCCCAACCTTCAACGCCGTTTGCCGCGGCCGGGCGTGAGAACCCAGACCTCAGCGCGGGAATTCGGTCCGGCTAAGGCGGATTGCCGGTGCAGGGTACCGCCAGCACCCCACTTAGCGCGACCGCCACCCATCTTACCCGGGCTCCGGACAGGCCACCGCGCCGTGTCTAGAAAGAAGCACCGCGCCCACTTAGCGCGACCGCCGCCCATCTTACCCGGGCTCCGGGGGCGCGACCGGCCGCCGCGAGACCCACGCCAGGTGGACGAAGGTGGCCAGGGTCGCGACCGGGATCACCACCTCGGCCGCCCCGACCACGGCGCTCGAATCCTGGTTCAGTCCGCGGAACAGGCAGATACCCCCGAGCAGGATCAGGATCAAAGAGGTCGAGACCTGGCCGGTGAGCGTGTGGCGCAGCTCGGGGCGGCGATGCACAGCGATCAGAACCGCGCCGCCCAGCGCAGGCAGCAGGTAGCGCGCCACGACCACCGCGGCCAGCCACACGGGAAAAGCTCCTCCCGCGCTCAGCCCGACCGCCACAGCCCCCATGAACACGCCGTCGACCACCGGGTCGAGGCCGCCTCCCAGCGTCGACGGGCGCTCGAAGCGGCGTGCGACGGTGCCGTCGACCAGGTCACTCAGCCCCGCGATCGCGATGGTCACGGCCAGGAAGCCGAGCATGCCCGTTGTCAGCGAGTAGGCCAGCGCCGGCGCGGCGAGGTAGGCGCGCGCCAGCGACACCTGGTTCGCCTCACCCGGGACGAAAGACCCTGCCGCAGCCACCGCCGCGAACCACACCGCATACATCGCCTGCGGTCCCGGCGGTTGGGTGGCAAGAATCCAGGCCGCGCCCAACGCGAGATAGATCACGCCGGCGATCACGCCCGGCCTGGTCGGTCGCATGCCGTTAGTGTGGGGCGGGCGAGGCTGGCGGCGTGGGCGACGGGCTAGGAGCCGGAGGCTGGTATGGAGGAGCGCCCGGCGGAGGGTTGGCGCCGCAGGGGTACTGCGGCTCGCCTGTGCCCTTGAGAAAGATCTCGTTGTACCCGCCGCTGGCGATGTATCCGCCGTCGTATGGACAGACCTGCCGCGTCACCACTCCAGGCGGCTGGGCCCACATCGGGGGCCACGGATGCGTCGAGTAGTACTGCTCGAGGAACGGCTTCCATACGGAGGTCCCGACGTTCTCGCCGTACAGCGGCGCAGTCGGGCATTCCCATCCGGAGGGAGGGAAGTTGGTGGCGAGATACGCGTAGCCGGACTTGCACGCCGGGCCGGCGTCGATGTGCATCAGCGACGCGGCGACCGCAAGGTTGGGTGTATAGCCGATGTAGATCGAGCCGGTGTACGCCTCGGTCGTCCCGGACTTACCCGCCACCGGCTTGCTGCCTAGATTGCCGAGGTAGAGCTTGACCGGCCCGCGCAGCAGGTCGGTCATCATGTAGCCCAGCTCCGGGCTGATCACCTGAGTGCGGGGTGCGTTCGGATCGAGGGCCTCGAGCACCCTACCGTTGGCGTCCGTCACCCGCAGCACGGCGTGGGGGCTGATCCGGTACCCGCCGTTGTCAAAAGCCGAATATGCAGCGAGGTGCTCGGCCATCGAGATGGGGTCGTGGCCCAGCGTGGTCGCGACACCGTCCGGGTTCTCGATCTGCGCGGTGACCCCCAGGTTGTGCATCAGCGCGATCACCCGGCTACCGCCTTCCTGCGCATATGTCCAAAGGGCCGGCAGGTTGCGCGACTCGGCCAGCGCCGTCCGCAACGTGATGAATCCTTCGTGCTTGCCGTCCCAGTCGCTGAACGCGTGACCGCCGATCACGGCGGTCTGGTCGTTGAGCAGACTCGCCGGCGTCACAATCCCCGCCTGCAGCGCGGCCGCGTACGTGTAGAGCTTGAACGAGGAACCGACCCCGCGCCACCCCAGGGGATCCATTCCGGTGAGGTTGATCTGGCCTCTGATCGCCGCGTTGTTGTAGTCGGCGCTGCCGACCATGGCGAGGATCTCACCGTCGTCCGGGTTCATGACGAGCATCGCGCCTGTGTTCACGCCACGTTTCGCATACGCGCTCACGCCGGCCTTGACCCAGTGGTCCGCCATGGCCTGCGTCCCGAGGTCGAGCGTGGTCGTGATCGTGAGGCCGCCTTCGTAGAGCGCCTGCGCACCGTACCGCTGCTCTATGTACTGCTCGATGTAGTCGACGAAATGCGCGGTCAACGGGTTGGGCTCTGCAGGGAGCGCGTTGTGCGCGGCGATCATCTTGGCGACGAGATCGCTCTTGTAGATGGTGTCGGCCGCGCTCGAGCTGAGATCGCCGACCGCGACCAGGCTGTCCAGCACCTCTCGCCAGCGCACCTTGGCGGCCTCCAGCTGGTCGGGCGTGCCGAACGGATCGTAGTCGGAAGGCGCCTGGGGCAGCCCCGCCAGGAAGCTGGCCTGGGCCCACGTCAGGTCGGAAGCATGAACCTGGAAGTAAGTTTCGGCAGCTGCCTCCGCTCCGTACGCGCCGTTGCCATAGTTGATCCCGTTCAGATAGAGCTCGAGAATCTGCTGCTTGGAGTAGCGCCGCTCCATCTCCTCGGCCAGCAACAGCTCGCGAAATTTGATGCTGATGGTCCGGCTCTGCGCGGCCGCAACAGTGTCGAGCACCTCGTTCTTCACGACCTGCTCGGTGATCGTCGAGCCTCCCAGCGTGGCCGAGCGATGGGTCAGGTCGTACGCGATCGCGATCGCGAGGCGCCGGTAGTCCACCCCCGAGTTCTGGTAGAAGGTCCGGTCCTCGGTGTCGATGGTCGCCAGCTGCAGCTTGGTGCTGATCTTGCTCAGCGGCACCACCGTCCGGTTCTCGTGGTACAGGGCTTCGATCAGGTTTCCGTTGCGGTCGAGGATGCGCGTGGTCTGAGTGAAGTTGGCCGCCTTGATCGCGTCGATCGACGGCAGGTCTCCGGCGAAGTAATCCACGATGCCGATCGTGGCACCGGTTCCGATGAGGCCCATGACCGAGATGACGATCAGGATCACCAGCGAGAAGCGCATCAGCCAGTGGTGCGAGACGCGTTTCTGCGGGCGGCGGGGCCGGGCGCGCACCCGTGGGCGCGTTCTCTTTCGCTGACCCTTCGCGTTCACGGCAAAACGGTGAAGCTCGAAGGGAATTCACTGCGGCGGGCCAAGAGCGGGACCTCCAGGGACGTTTTCTGAGACGTAGGCTGAGTTCGCTGCGCTGGAGTTTACGCGGCGGCGCCGCGGTTCTGCGAGGGGTTACCTGAGGCCCAGCGCTTCCGCGCCCTGGTCGGCCAGGCCCATGATCGGACTTCCAAACAGCCCATACGCCACGATCACGAAGCAGAGCGCGATCGCTCCCACGGAGGACAGCCGGCTCAGCACCGGGAGCGCTGCGGCCTGACCACGACGCCCTTCGTCGAGCGGGCTCTGGATATAGATGGCGCGCAGGGTCCCGAGCGCGGCGGCGATCCCCATGATCCAGCCCAGCGCGCCGAGGGCGAGCAGGGCGAAGTGCCCGCTCTGAGCGAGGGCCGCTGCAACGGCGAGCTCACCAAAGGCGCCGGCGAGGGGCGGCGCGCCCGCGAGTGAGAGCATCGCAAGGGCGAATGCCGCCGCGCGAGCAGGGCGCAAAGTGCCGAGGCCCGCGATCGCCGCCTCTCCCCCTTCCGCCCGGCCCAGCACTGCCGGTCCGCATGTGGCCGCCACCACGAAGGCTCCCAGCAGGAAAAGCGAGGCGCCCACTCCCGTGCGGTAGTGGGTGGCGAGGCCGGCCGCCAGCCATCCGACCTGGCCGGCCGCCAGGTAGGCGAGGCGATTTCTCGGCGCGCGGACCGCCAGCGCGGCGGCCCCGCCTCCCACCATGGCCACGGCGGCGAGCAGCTCGAGATATGGCGAGTAGGCGGCCGGGACGGGGAGCAGCGCAGCGCCGAGCTTGATCGCCACGATCGCCGCCCCGGCCGCGATCAGCCCCAGCACGAGGCCCGCTCCCAGTGGTGATGCGCCGACGCCTGCCGGCAGGCCCGCCAGCTGGAACGGCGCCAGGCCGGCGCGCATGGCAAGCCCGCTGAGGAGCAGCAAGACCGGGATGGCGAATGCAACAGAGGGCGCCGAGCCGAGAAGCACGGCGCGGATGGCTGCAATGTCCTGGTTGCCCGTAGTCGCGTAGATGTACGCAATCCCCATCAGCACGAGGGCGCTGGCCAGCCCTCCCGCGATCAGCGAACGGAGAGCAAGATCGGGCCGGCGCAGCGAAACCATCACGACGCCGGCCGCCGCGGCCAGCTCTAGACCTGCCCAGAGCGCGACCAGGTCGCCGGCGGAGGCCGCGACCATGACGCCGAAGGCCGCCAGCAGTGGCATCGAAACGCCGATCGGGATCGAGTCCTCTGCCGTCCAGTCGGCGGTTGCGATCGCCAGCGCGGCCGCCAGCAGCACCGCCGCCTTGGCGAAAAGGGCGAACCGGTCCTGGATCAGGGCGCCTCCGAAGTAGGTGCTCAGGGTCGCGCCCACCCACAGCTCCAGCGCGAACGCGACCATCGCGACCCCGGCCGCAAGTGCCGGCAGCCGGCGGCGCGACGCCCCTGAGAACCATGAGAAGCGCCCGGCAATGAGGACGAGGACGGCCCCGGCCACGACCAGCGCATCCGGGATGAGGACTGCGTCCCTCATTGGGCCGACGGACCGGTGTAAGGCGATGCCAGGTCCGAGATGCCCGCGGCCATCACGTTGACCAGCCCGGGGTCGAACAGCGGGCTGTCGGTGCCCGGGATCTTCGGGCCGCCCGGAAACAGGCCGACCCACAACAGGCCACCGGCCAGCAGCGCCAGGTACCAGGTCTCTCCGAGCGAGGAGTCGGAGACGCCGGGGGCGTCTGGGTTGGGCGGACCGAACAGCACCCTGCGCAGCAGGGCGGCCAGGGCGACCGCGCCCACAGCCAACCCGATAGCCACGGCGAAAGCGCCGATGGGTTGGGTCTTGAATGCGCCGAAGAACGTCATCAGCTCGGCCGGGAACGTGGCCAGGATGGGGACCCCGAGAATCGCCAGGGCGGCCGCGATCAAAAGCCATGCGAGATTGGGCATGCGCGGCGCGAGGCCGCTCAAGACGAGCAGGCTGCGCGACTGAGCGCGCTCGGAGATGGTCGCGCACGCGCCCACGATGAGGGCGGCGGCGAGCCCGCCGGCGAACAGCGACAGCACGCTTCCGGCGATCCCAAGCGGGGACAGCGCAGCCAGGCCGAGGACGGTGACGCCGCCCGGGATCATGGCGAGGTAGGCGGCAACCTGGCGGATGTCGACCGTCCTCAGCGCCGCGACTGCGCCGTAGCCGACCGTCAGCGCGGCGAAGGCGGCGAGCAACGGTCCGAGCAGGTGCGCGGCGGCCGGCTCGGCAGCAATCAGAGTGCGCAGCAGCAGGAATGCCCCCAGCCTGGACGCGGCGCCCGCGACGACCACGGAAACTCCGATCGGCGCTTCGGCGAAGACATCGCGGATCCAACCGTGCAGCGGGAAGAGCGGCAGCCGCGTCGCCGCGGCGAGGATCATCAAGAGCCCGACCGCCATCTGGACGCGGGAGCTGAGCGTCGCCTTGAACAAGACGTCCATGTCGAAGCTCGTGCCGCCCGCGGCCGCGTAGAGGGCCATCGTCCCGACCACCAGGGCTGCCGTCCCGAGGCCCCAGTAGCCGATGAGCCTCCATCCGGCGACCTGCCTACGGGGTCCGCCCCAGCCGAAGATCAGGAGAGCGAGCGGGATCGCGGCTGCGCCCCAGAAAAGGACGAGGACGAACATGTCGTGCGCCACGATCGCCCCGTTCACCGAAGCCTGCGCCAGCAGCAGGAGGGAGAAGTACGAACGGACACGTTCGCGAATGCCGAGCGATGCGAGCACCGACGCGATGCCGATGAGCCCGGACAGGATGAGCATCACCATCCCCGGGCCGTCGACGCCCAGGTGATACGTGACTCCGATGGTGGAAAGCCAGGGGACCTTCTCCTCGTACTGCATGGTGGGGAGGAAGGACTGGAACTGGTTGTAGGCGATGAAGAGGATGAAGAGAATGCCGAGGTTGGTGAAGAACGCGATCTGCTTGATCAGGACGTCATAACGTCCGCGCGGGTTGGGCATCACCGAGAGCGCCGCGGCGACGGCAACCGGCAGCCAGATCGTCAGGCTGAGCAGAAGCGGCGACGAGAAGATGCCCGCCCCCGGCACCGATACGGGTGTTGGCGACGGGCTTGCGGTGATGATCGAGAGAAGGATCAACGGAGCAGTCCTGGCGCCGCGAGGCCGATCAAGATGGCAAGGCCCACGGCGAGCAGTATCATCAGCGGCAGCGCCGGCAGGCGGCCACCGGCCAGCGCGATGCGGCCGGTCGTATCGGCAAACCGGCCCAGGGCCTCGTCACCCGCCGGTAGCCAGACGTCGACGCGGCGCGCCAGGTCGGCGGTCGGGGCCACTAGAAAGCGCTCGATCAGTGCCGACGCGGTCGCCATCCGCGCGTTGAGCCACGCGCCTGTCGCCGCAGATGCGACCAGCGCTCCGTCCTTGTCCCGGGCGTAGGCGAACGTCGCAGCCGCGATCCCAAGAAGCGCGATGGCGAGCCAGACTACGAATGAACCGGCGGACGGCTCAGGATGCTTGAATCCGTCGAGCAGGTCGAGCCAGCCGCGGATCGTCGACGCGACCAGGAAGACCGCGCCCGCGAGGGCGAGCATGTAAGGCCAACCCAGCGATGACGAGGGCGCCTCGCGCACACGGTCGGGCTCGAAGGCGCGTCGCCGCCTCAGCGGGCCGATCGACACGCCGAAGAAAACGCGCGTCAGTCCCACCGCGACCAGGAGCACGGCCTCCCCAAGCAGTGCGCCTAGCCACGAACGCGACGAGACGCCGAATGAAAGCGCGCCCCATGCGCTGAGCCCGACCACGATACCTCCCGTGAGCAGGGTCAGCGAGCTGGCACGCATGCGCTGCCATGCGTCCCCCATCTCCCGAATGTCGTCGGTGCGCATGGCGCCGGCGATGGCGGATGCGGCGAGCGTCGCCGCGGTGCGGGCCGGAGCCGCGGCCAAGATGCAGGCGACCCCGGCGATCGCGAACGTGGCGTGGGTGTTCTCGGAGCCGTGGATCACGATCGCGGCCCCGACCGCGGCCACAGCCGATCCGAGCAGGGCGATGACGCGACGCGGCTCGTTCCCCAAGAGCGCTAGCAAAGAAGCGACCACGGCGGTGGCGGCGCACGCGTACATGCAGGCGCGCACCGTCTGCAGGTTGGAGGCGGCGAAGATCGGCATCAGTCGATACAGCACGACGATTGCCAGCACCGACCAGACCGCCTGCGCGATCGCTGAGGCCGCGGGCGGCGCGGAGACGGCGGTCTGTGTCACCCACGAATGGAGCGGCCAGAGCGCAAGCCTCCCTGACACGCCGATGAGGATCAGGACCGACGCCACGACCAGCGACCTCACCGTCCAACCCGGGTTGGTGTGGAGGATCGGAACGAGGGTGTCGAGGTTCTGGACGCCGTAACGCGCATAGAGCCAGGCCACGCCACACAACAGCGAGAGGTCCGAGAGGAAAGGCAGCGCAAGCGCCACGCGGCCGCGCCGCGCGGCTTCGTCCAGGCCCCAGCGATGGGCCAGCAGCAGGTAGGTCGCGACCCCTGCGATGCCCCAGAAGGCAACGAGCTCCGCCAGGTCCCAGCTGACGAGAGCGCCCACACAGCCGAAGAGCAGCATGCTGATCAAGGCGTGGAACCGCGCCGCGCCGGGCTCGGATCGACCCATGACCTGGTGCCATCCGATCGCGCCGATGATGCAGATCTCGATGGCGATTAGAGCGGCCACCGTGAGGTGGTCGACATGCAGCACGATGTCGATCCCAAAGCCCTGGAAGTTCACCGGGCCGCTGAAGGCGACCGGCAGGTTGATGTACTGGTAGGTCGCGGAAAACGGCGTCGTCTTCTTGGCGAGACCCCATCCCACCAGGATGGTGAGAAGCAGCGTCACAACGGCGCCGAGCATCGCCATCGTCGACGCCGACCGCCGGGTGCGGACGCTCGAGACGGCCATCAGGAAGGCCATCAATGGAGCCAGCACCATGATGGGCACCGCCCACCCGAGGGTGGTCGAGGGGTCGAATGTGAAACCGGATGGCCGCGAGCCCGATGCCGCGCCGGATGCAGCCGTGATCATGTCGCCGGCGGCGACCAGCAGGTTCAGCGAGCGCCCTCCCGACCCGCGATGCCGACGCCCAGCGCGACCAATGCGAGGGCGGCGGCGGCCAGCAGCACCACGACCTCCTGGCCTATGAGCTCCCGACCGCCGGCGGCCGAGAACCGGGCGACGCCGGCGAAGGCGACCCCCGCTCCACCGAACATGAGCGGTATGCCTGCCAGCGCTGCCGTGAGGTCGCGGCGCCAGGTCGCCGCAAACGCGCCGACCGCCACCAGGGCGGCGGCGACGAACATCACGGTCACCAGTCCGACGGTCACCGGCTGCGACCCCTCACCCGCCACGCTGCGGTGGCGCCCACGAGAGCCACCAGGACCAGCGCGCCGATTGCCTCCGTCGCCATCGCGTCATGGGCGAAGAGCAGCCGGCCGACCGCAGAGGCGCCGACCTCGCCTCCATAAAAGGTCGCGTGGACGAAGTCACCCCGATAGGCGGAATAGGCGAGCAGCGCGAGCAGTCCCGCGGCGCCCGCGGCGCCGAATTGTCGCCAAGCCACGTGAGTCACAGGATCGAACGACCTGTACTGAGGACCCGCGAGGATCGCTGCGATTGCCACGTAGCACACCAAGACGACGGCGGCGGCGAATCCGGCCGAGAGCGACAGGGCAATCCCCGCCAGCCCAAGGCCCGTCACCGCCATCGCCAGGCCGCGTGTCTCGCGGGCGGGCAGGAATGCGACGAAGAGCGCGCCGCCCGTCGACAGTGTCGCGGACACGTAGAAACCTATCGCGTGGAGGGAGTCCATCGGCTCTCCGTGGTGATTGAGAGTTGCCCTTACCGGCTACTCGACGAGGCCGCCGGCTCCAAGCCGCCAAGCATACAGGAGGCCGGAACCAGCAATCGCGAGCAGGGCGAGAGCTGCAACGATGCCTCCGGGCGTCGGTTGCACCGTCGCGCCGGCGACCGCATAGGCGGCCAGCAGCACCGCGGCGGTCGCGCCCGATCCCGTCGCGGCGACGCGGACCGGATCCCAGCGACGCATTCTCCGCGACAATTCAGCCATGCCGGCAGTATCGCAGGCGCTGGTCGACTTCGCCAACCACCACCGGCAGCGGGCGGAGCCGGGGATCGAGGTGATCGTCACTCCTCGGTATGAGATCAACCTGCAGCAGGACTTCCCCATCCCTGGCCCGAACAACGTCTCCTGGATCAGGTGCCGGGCTGAGGAGGTCGATGACGTGATCCAGGAGGCGCGGGCCAGCGTGAGCCCGCGGCACCTGCCGCTGATGTGGATCCTCGACCCCGAGACCCGGCCTGCGGACTTTGCGGAGCGCCTGCTCGCCCATGGGGCCCGCCCCGACCCTCACAGCGCGGAGTCGAAGGTGATGGTGCTAGCGAGCGATGCGACGGTCGACGCGCCCCAAGTGGCCGGCCTCCGGATCACCGAAGCGCTCGCGGACGCAGAAGCCTTCCAGCAGGCCGACCGCGCCAACACCGAAGCGTTCGAGGCCGATTCGCTCGGCGACGACCCTCACCGGGTCGCCGCGCGGGAGCGGCGCCGCCGCAACCTTCTCGCTGCGGGCAACCGATACCTTCTTCTCGCCAGCGTGGATGGCGAGCCAGCCGGCTCGGGCTCGCTCGGCCTATACCCTCCCGACGGCGCGAAGATGAACGGCGGCGCGGTGCGGCCGAAGTTCCGCGGCCGCGGCGTTTACCGGGCGCTCGTCGCCGCGCGGGTCGAGATCGCCCGCAGCGCCGGCGTGCCGGGGCTGGCTGTCTGGGGCGGCGACATGTCGAGGCCGATCCTCGAGCGCCTCGGCTTCCAGGTGGTCGGCTGGCGACGCTTCTACGTCGATACCACGACGGTTTGAGGACTACTGGACCGTACCAGCCAGATCTGGCCGTTACGGTCCACTAGGCCAGCGATTCAACCCATGCCTGGTGGAGCGATCCGTAGCGGCTTGACCGCTCGCGCAGATCCGACGGCGCGCCGTCCTCGACCACCCTGCCCGCGTCGATGACCAGGACCCGGTCCGCGATCTCGACCGTCGAGAGGCGGTGGGCGATGATGACCGCCGTCCGCCCGCGCAGCAAGGTCCGCAGCGCGCGCTGCACCAGCCGCTCCGAAGGTAGGTCGAGCGAAGACGTCGCCTCGTCCAGGATGAGGACGCGCGGGTCCGCGAGGAAGGCGCGAGCAAAGGCTACGAGCTGACGCTGGCCGGCGGACAGCCGGACTCCACGCCGGCGCACGTCCGTGTCGTACCCGTTGGGCATGGCGCTGATGAAATCGTGGGCGCCGATCGCACGCGCGGCTGCGATCATGTCCTCGCGCGAAGCCTCGGGCCTTCCGAACAGCAGGTTCTCCCCCACAGTGCCCGAGAAAAGAAAGCTCTCCTGCGTCACGGTGACGACCGCCCGGCGCAGCTCCTCGACCGCGACATCGCGCAAGTCGATCCCGTCCAGCGTCACGCGTCCCGACGTCGGGTCGTAAAAGCGCGCGATCAAGCGCGCCATCGTCGTTTTTCCAGCACCCGTCTCACCCACGATCGCGACGACCTGGCCGGCGGGGACCTGGAGGTCGACGTCGTGCAGCACGGCCTTCTCGCGGTAAGCGAACGTCACGTGTTCGAAGGCGATCGCGCCCTTCGCATCTCCCAATCGCACCGGGTTTGCGGGCTCGGGCACGGTGGGCGTCTCCTCGATCACGCCGGCGAGCTTCTCGAGCGCCGCTCCAGCGGCCTGGAACACGTTGTAGAACTGCGACAGGTCCTGCATCGGCTCGAAGAACTGGCGTAGGTAGAGCACGAAGGCGGTCAGGACGCCCAAGGTGAGCTGCCCTTCCACCACGAGGTAGCCACCGAACAGGAGCGCCGACGTGGTGGTGAGGCGCCCGAGCAGGTTGATCGCCGGTCCGAACGTCGAGGCGAGCCGGTTGGACCAGATGTTGGCGTCGCGGTAGCGGCCGTTGACGTCCTCGAAGATTTCCTGGTTGCGTGGCTCACGCCGGAAGGCGTGGACGGCACGGATGCCGCCAAGCGATTCGACGTAGTGCACGATCACCAGCACGATCGCGCGCCGCACCGCGCGGTACGAGCGCGCCGAGTTGGCGCGGAACCAGTAGGTGAGCGCCAGGACCAGCGGCATCGCCACCAGGGTGACCACCCCGAGGCGAAGGTCCAGTCGCAGAAGGATGACTGTGATCGCGACCACCGAGATGAGGGACGTGATGACGGAGGTGAGCCCGGTCGCGAGCAGCTCGTTGAGCGCATCGATGTCAGAGGTCAGCCGCGAGATGATCCGCCCCGACGTGTAGCGCTCGAAGAAGGAGAGCGACAGCTCCTGCACGTGCGCGAAAAGGGTCTTGCGGAGGTCGAACAGCACGTCGGCGCCGATCCGACCGGACAGTCGCAGGAACGCGTAGTTGGCTCCGGCGTTGACGATCAGCGCCAGCAGGAGCACGGCCACGATGTCGACCAGGTTTACCAGGTTGCCGGTTTGTCCCGGCCGGATCCCGCTGTCGATCCCGAGACCGACCAGGTAAGGCAGAGCCAGGTAGGCGGCGGACCGGATCAGGATGAGGACGCCGGCCAGTGCCATGGCCCACCGGTAGGGCTTCGCGAGGCCGGCGAGGAGCCGGCGGCTGCGCCTTCGCAACAAACCGGCGACGCTCGGCGAGAATTCGTCGATCTCCTCCGAGGCGACCCCGCGCCAGCGGTCGGCAGGGGCCGTCACAGCGCTCAACCTCCCCACGGTTTCACCGCGGGGCCCCATAAGGAAGCGCTCTTGCTTCGGTTTGAAGCTCGTACTCCTGCGAGAGCAGCGCCCGGTAGACGTCGTTCGAGCGCATGAGCTCGCTGTGCGAGCCCACCGCGGCCACCTTGCCGCCATCGATGAGCGCCACCTTGTCGGCGAGCGCGAGGGTCGAAGGCCGGTGGACGACCAGCAGCCCGGTCACGCCTTCCAGCACGCGGCCCAGCGCCTCCTCGATCACAGCCTCGGTATGGACGTCCACGGACGATAGGGGGTCGTCGAGCACCAGCACCGGCGGCGCTCCGAGCACCGCCCGGGCGAGGGCGAGGCGCTGGCGCTGGCCCCCGGAAAGCGTGTAGCCCTGCTCGCCGACACGAGTCTCGAGTCCCCAGGGTAGGTCCCACACGAAGCCGGCCTGAGCCACGTCGATCGCGCGCTTGATCTCGTCGTCCGATACCACCGGGCGGCCCATCACCAGGTTCTCGTGCACGGACGCCGAGAACAGGATCGGGTCTTCGAACGCGACGCCGATGTGCGAGCGCAGCGAGCTCAGCCGGACCTCGCGCACGTCGATCCCGTCGAGCAGCACGCAGCCCTCGTCCACGTCGTAGAGGCGCGGCACGAGCTGGGCCAGGGTGGTCTTGCCGCTCCCGGTCCTCCCGACCAGGCCCATCGTCTCGCCAGGCTCGATGATGAGATTGAGGCCGCGCAGGATCCAGGCGTCCGACTTCGGGTACTTGAACCCGACGTCGCGGAACTCGATGCGGCCTCGGCATCGTTCGAGAGTGCGCGCATGCGGGCGGTCGGCGATCTCCGGCCGCGAGTCCAGCACCTCGTTGAGTCGCTCTGATGCCGTCTGGCACTCCTCGCTCATCGAAAGCACCCAACCGATCGCGTCCATCGGCCAGGTGAGCATGAAGACGTAGCTCATGAACGCGACGAGCCCGCCGATTGTGAGCCGGCCCTGGGTGACGTTGATCCCCCCGATCAACAGGACCGCGGCGAGCGAGAGGTTGGGCAGGAAGTTGAGTCTCGTCCACAGCTGCGCGCGCACACCGATCCCGAGCAGGCTGGTCGATCGCAGCATCCCCGCCTGGTCTTCGAAGCGTTTCTGCATCAGGCCCATGCGTCCGAACGCCTTGATGATTCGGACGCCCGTCGCCATCTCTTCGATGACCGTGGTGAGGTCGCCCTGCTGGTCTTGCAGCCGGCGGGCGATGAGCTTGTATCGGTTGTGGAACTTGCGGCTGTAATAGGCGATCGGCAACATGCAGACCACCACGACCAGGGCGAGCTGCCAGTCGAGCGCAAGCATCAGTCCCAGGACGACCACGAACGTCACGATCGTCTGCAGGAACCAGATCAGGCCGAAGCTCACGAATCGCCGCACGGTGCCTATGTCCGAGATCGCGCGTGAAAGCAGCTGGCCCGACTGCCAGTTGTCGTGGAATGAAACCTGCAGGCCCTGGAGATGTGCGTAAAAGTCGTTGCGCAAGTCGGTCTCCATGCGCAGCGAGGCGATGCCCGAGTAGTTGCGTCGAAGGAACACGAAACCGAACTCCAGGAGACCGATCAGAACGAGGAGCCCCGCCATCGTCAGCAGCTGACCCAGGTCGTGGTGCGTGATCGGTCCATCGATGATGTACTGGATCACCTTGGGGATGGCCGCGGCCATGGCGAGGCTGCCCAGCTGTGCCAGGCCGAAGACGACGACCAACCGCTTGTATGGCCGCAGATACGGAAGGTAACGGCGCAGCGCCAACAGGCCCAATGCGGTCGAACATCCTTCGCGCCGTCATGAGGGCGCGTTGAACCACGAGAGGCTGGGGGCGGATTAGTTTACCGCGCGATTACCGCCAGTTAACCGGCAAGATCGCGCATGGAGACCATCCCGATCACCTGCCCGTTCTCGACCACGGGCAGGTGGCGAAAGCCGCGGTCCAGCATCGTCTTCAATGCCTCTTCCGTGTCCACGTCGGGATCGACGGTCTGCGGGTCGTGGGTCATCCACGACGAGATCTCGTGGCTGGGAGCGTCGTGCGACTGGGATATGGCCCGCACAGTGTCGCGTTCCGTGAAGATGCCGATCAACCGCGACCCTTCCATGACGAGCGTCGAGCCGATGCGCTGCTGCGCCATAAGCGAAACCGCCTCCCCGACCGTGGCCTTCGCGTCCACCATGTGCAGCCTCGTCTTCATGACGTCGCGCACCGTGGCCATGGGCCAATCGTATGCCCACGGCTCCAAAGCCGCAGGTCAGGCCGCGGAGGTGATCATCCCGCCGCCGAGGACCCGGCTTCCCGAGTACAGGACGGCCGCCTGGCCGGGAGCGGCGCCGAGGAACGGCTCATCGAGTCGCAGGGTGCGCGACTCGTACACCGCGGCGATCGCGGGTGCGTGATAGCGAAGCCGAGCCTCGCATGCGAGCGGCTCGCGGACGGCGCCGTCGACGAAAGTCATGTCGGTCAGCTCGATGCGCCGGACGGCGAGCTCGTCCTTGCGGCCTACGACCAGCCGGTTCGCCGCCGGATCCACACGAACGACGTACCAGGGGCCTGGCTCCGACAGGTCGCCAAAACCGCTCCGCTGGCCCACCGTGTACAGCGCCGTCCCGCGATGCCGTCCGACTTCGCGTCCGCCGGAGTCGACCACCGCGCCCTCCTTGACCGGCAGCTTCTCGGCGAGATATCGTGCGGTCTCTCCGCGCGGTACGAAGCAGATCTCCTGGCTCTCAGCCTTGTTCGCCACCGGCAGGGCGAACTCTCGTGCGTGCTCGCGGACCTCGCCCTTGGTCATACCTCCCAGCGGAAACACGATGCGGCCGAGCCGCTCCCGGTCGAGGTGATAGAGCATGTACGACTGGTCCTTCGCCGCATCAACAGCGGTGTGAAGCTCCGCTCCGTCGGCGCCCGCCAGGATACGGGCGTAATGGCCGGTGGCCAGGCGGTCGAAGCCCAGCTCGAGGACACGCGAAAGCATCAGGTCGAAGCGGACAAACGCGTTGCAGCGCACGCATGGGTTGGGCGTCCGACCCTCGAGGTAGTCGCGATGGAAGGGCTCGATGACACGCTCACCGAACTCCTTCTCGAGGTTCCAGCAGTAGTAGGGAATGCCGAGCAGCGCTGCGACGCGCCTCGCGTCTTCCACCGCGGACAAGGAGCAGCATCCTCCGTGGCGCGCCGCCTCTTCCGAGTCGTCGCGGGGCCACTGCTGCAGCGTCACGCCGACGACCTCGTGGCCCTGCGCCTGGAGCAGCGCCGCCGCGACCGACGAATCCACGCCGCCCGACATGGCGACAGCGACCCTCATGGTCGATCACCGGCGATCTGCCGCGCTACGACCTTCGCGTCCTCCCCTACGCCGTAGAGGATCGACGAGCTGTTGTTGGTCAACCAATGCACGCCCACGAAATACAAGCCTGCCACGTTCGTGCGACCTGCCACCTGGATCGGAAAACCCATCTCGTCGAAGACCGGTGCCTTGACCCATCGGTAGTCGGGGCGATAGCCACTGGTCCAGATCACGGTCCCGACCCCCGCTTGGCGAAGATCGAGCTCGGTAGGAGTGCCGGCGGTAAAGGGTTCCGGCCAATCGAAGTCTGGGGACAGACGGCCGACGCTCTTGCAGTACACCTGGACGTACCCCCAGAAATCCCTCATGCGGGCGTCGCCGAACGCCACGCTCTGGGCGACGTCATCCGCGAAGCGCATCTTTGGTCCGTCCGCGCCGAGATAGTGTCCGAGGAGCACCACACCCATCTGGTGGAGAGTGCGGTAGTGAAGATCGTGACCGCCGCGGTGGCCGGTCGACTGAACATTACCGGCCAGACGCGCGGCAGGCGCCGGTAGGGCAGCCAGCGGCCTGTCGAGAAAACCCGATTGTGCCGACCACCACACGAAGTCCCGGCCCTCGATTCGCCGGGGCGTCCAGGCACAGCGGCCACACGCGAGATAGACGGTGCGGCCGCTCTCTTGCAGCTCTTCGGCCAGCTGGCATCCTGTTTGCCCGCTGCCGACGACGAGCACAGCTCCTGGCGGCAGGCCGCTCGGGTCGCGGTATTCCTCGGCCAGCAGTTGGTGCACGCCGGCCGGTAGATCTTCGGCGCCGGCCGGCCGGTGCGCACGCTGGAAGGCGCCCGTCGCCACAACCACGGAACGTGCTTTTAGCTCTCGTGATAGCAGCGTGAGGGTGAATATGCCGCCCTCCGAATCCAGCGAGCTGACAGGATGCATCTCTTCGACTGGAGCATGGAAGGACTGCGCCCACGACTCGAAGTGGCCGATCAGCTCGGACAGTGACATGTAACCATCCGGGTCGGAGCCCGCGTATGCGCCGCCCGGCAGCCTCACGCTCCAGTTGGGCGTGACGAGACAGAAAGAATCCCACCGCCGGGTGCGCCAGGTCTCGGCGACCCGGCCCGCCTCGAGGATGACGTGATCGATGTTCGACTGCTTGAGATACCAGCTGGTCGCGAGCCCGGCCTGCCCGCCGCCGATGATGGCGACGTCGACCTCCTCGGTCACTCGACCAGGTCGCCTTCGGCGGGCTCGACCGAGACTCCTTGCGCCTCAAGGTAGGCGACTCCACGGTCCAGCTCGTCCGGCTCGCCGGTGATCTCGAGCAAGACCCAGCCCTGGTCGCGTGTGACGTCAGCGCGCCTTATGTTCGTCACGATGTCGAACTTTCGGCCGAGCTGATAGATGACCGGCTCCTTGACCCGGTCGGGACCGAATATCAGCTTGAGCCGGCGTCGCCCCATCAGTCGGGAGTCTAAAGCTCAGGCGCCTCCAGCCACGGCCGGCACGATCGAGATCTCGTCCTTTTCGCCAACCCTCGAGCCGAGGCCGGCGCCCAACCGCACGTCCTCGTCGTTGAGGTAGACGTTGACGAACTGCCTCAGGTCGCCGTTTTCGTCGAGAAGGCGGTCCTTGAAGCCTGGATAGCGAGCGTCCAGCGCCGTGATGGCGGACGCCAGGTCGGTCGCCTCGACCGGTACGGTGACCTGGCCGTCAGACAGGCGGCGGAGCGGGCCCGGGATGCGAAATTGCGCCATCTTCTAAATATTCACCATTTCGCGAAACGACTTTAGCGTCGGATCTATTTCCGTCCTCTTCGAATGTCCGTTGGCGGATGTCAGCACGTCAGCCGTCTTCAGGCCGTGCCCGGTGACGTAAGCGACCACGACCTCGTCGCCTTTCCAGCGGCCTGCGCGCGCCAGCTTGGCGAGCACCCCGATGGTCACGCCACCGGCCGTTTCCGTGAAGATCCCCTCGGTCCGTGCCAGCAACCGGATCGCATCGACTATCTCCTCCTCAGTCACCGCCTCCACCACACCTCCGGTCTCTCGGGCGATGCGGTTCACGTACATACCGTCGGATGGGTTGCCGATGGCGATCGATCGCGCGATGGTGTTCGGCTTGACCGGAAGCACCCGCTCCGGAGTGTCAGAGTGGAAGGCGTTGTACACGGGGGCGCAGCCAAGCGCCTGGGCCCCCGTGAAGGCCGGCACGCGGTCCTCTTTGACGAGCCCGTACTCGACGAGCTCGCGAGCCGCCTGCCGGTGGCGCACGAACTGGCAGCCGCTCGCGATCGGGACGACGATCTCGTCCGGGAGCTTCCAGCCGAGCTGCTCGGCCGTCTCGAAGGTTAGGGTCTTCGAACCCTCGGCATAGAAGGGCCTGATGTTGATGTTGCAGAACGCCCAGGGCGTGGATTCGACGAGCTGGCTGCAGAGGCGGTTGACCTCGTCGTAGTTGCCGCGCACGGCGATCATGTTGGGATCGAACACCCCGATGCTGGCGACCTTGGCGGGCTCGAGGTCGACCGGGATGAAAACGAAGCACTCGAGGCCGGCGCGCGCCGCGTAGGCCGCGACCGAGTTGGCGAGGTTGCCCGTCGAGGCGCAGGCGATCGTCTCGAACCCATGCGAGCGCGCCCAGCTGATGGCGACCGACACGACCCGGTCCTTGAACGAGTTGGTCGGATTCATGCTGTCGTTCTTCAGGTATAGGTTGCGCAGGCCGAGCTCCTCGCCCAGCCGGTCGGCCTTGACGAGCGGAGTCAAGCCCTCGCCCAGCGTGACGACCGGCACCGATTCCTCCACCGGCAGCAGGTCTCGATATCGCCACATGGACTTCGGGCCCTGCTCGATGCGCTCGCGAGACACCACCTTCTTCAAGGCCGCCTGGTCGTAGACGACGTCGAGAGGTCCGAAGCACATCTCGCAGACGTGAGTCGCCTGGAGCTCATACTCCGCCCCGCATTCGCGGCAACGCAAACCGAGCAGCTTCGGCACGGGGCTCAGTTTAGAAGGACGGTCAGGGTGGGCTGGGTCGTACACCACACCCCATCCTGTGCTGCGACCACTCCCGCGCTGCGCGCCGGGGCCCCGGCGGACGTGGGGAAGTCACCTCGCGTCTCTCACCTCCAACCACCACTCGAAACTGACGCCGGGCTCGAGCAGGGGCGGCGGCGCCTCCGGGTCCGGCCGGTCGTTCCCCCCGGTCGCCGGCTCGATCGCGACCTGCCGGTACCCGCCCAGATCCCCGTTGCACACCCACACCCCGACGTACGGTGTCAGCTCTCGATCCCAACCCACCTCCACGGCCGCCCCCGACCCCCATCGCAGCCCGGCCCGGTCGACCGACCCACGAGCGAGGAACACCTTCGTGCTCGAACCTTCCGGAACGTGAGCCAGCCGCTCACCATCCGGCACCCCGATCTCCATTCCCGGCTCGTACCGGAAGAGCGGATGAGCGCACCAGTAAGCCGCGAGAGGAACCGCCCCCCGATTGGTGTACCTGTACGAAACCGAGACCGCCGCCCGCGCGAGCTCGATCGAGCGCTCGAGCTTCCACGGCAGCAGACGCCCCGAACACGTCATCACCGCCGAGGCAGCGCTCGACTCCACCACCGACCAGGGCAGCCGCCACGCCTCCCCGTGGTCGGGCAGCGGCCCCGTCGCCTCCACGTTCGGCACCATCTCGTCCCAACCGAACGCCCCCGCATCGACATAACCCAACGCATCCGGCTCGTCGACCCCGATGCCCTGGTCGAGCAGCTCCCATCCGCCCAGGCGCAGCGATGTGATCCGCCCGCCCCGCTCCGGCCTGATCTGCATCTCCCACGGACCTCCCAGCAACCTCACAGCGGCTCGGATCGTAGGCTCGTAGCGATGAGGTTTGCCGCCCTGGCTCTCAGCGCCGTCCTGCTCGCCGCGTGCGCACCGAAATCCGCCGCGTACATCAGCCCCGTACCCACTCCGATCCCGACGCCGGCCGCCCAATCACAGCCGAGCCCCTCCCCGCAGCCGTCTCCTACGCCGGACCCGACGCACGTGTTCGTGATCGTCATGGAGAACCGGAGCTTCGCGCAGGTGGCCGGCAACAGCTACATCGCGCACCTCGCGACGCAGTACGGCGTCGCCACCAACTATCACGGCGTTTCCCATCCGAGCCTGCCCAACTACCTCGCGCTCACGTCCGGCAGCACCTGGGGCATCGCCGACGACGGCTTCCACGCGCTGCCGGCGGGCGGTCTAGGCTCCGAGCTCAGCGCTGCGGGGATCGATTGGCGCGCCTACATGGAGGGCATGACCCGCACCTGCTTCAACAGCCCTTACCCGTACGCGCTCAAGCACGACCCGTTCGCGTACTACGGAGCATCGTGCCCCGCGCAGGTGGTTGCGTTCAGCCGGTTCGCATCCGACATGTCCGGCACGGTGCCGAGGTTCGTGTGGATCACTCCGGACCTCTGCCACGACGGCCACGATTGCTCAAACGCTGTGGCGGAGAGCTGGCTTGCGCAGACCGTGCCGCTGATACTCGCCACGCCCGCATGGCAGGACAACGGCCTGCTCTTGATCACGTGGGACGAAGGCGAGGACAGCGCCAACTCCGTCCTGACCCTGGTCATCCAGCCCAACCCGCTCCTCCACCAGAGCAGCCGGCCCTACAACCACTACTCGCTCCTGGCCACGATCGAAGACGAGCTCGGCGTCCCGCGGTTGGGAGAGGCTGCGCAGGCGAGCCCCATGTCGGACCTGCTGGCCACCCCCCCGGTCCCGCCGCTGCGCCATAACCAGACGGGCTAGCTCGCGGCGCGGATCGTCTCCTTCCAGTAGGTGATCGCCTCGAGATACTCGAGGTCGACGGTGACACCCAAGCCTGGCCCGGTCGGGACCGTCAACCGCCCTTCCTTGAGAACGAACGGCTCCGTGATGTCGCGGCGGTAGTAGCGGTCCGACGCGGACGTGTCCCCGGGCAGGGTGAAGTTCTTCATCGCGGCCATGGCGACGTTGCCGGCCCGGCCGATGCCGGTCTCGAGCATTCCGCCCATCCATACCGGTACCCCTCGTTCGGCGCACACGTCGTGGATCCTGCGCCCTTCCAGGTAGCCGCCGACCCGGCCTGGCTTGACGTTGATGATCCGGCAGGCGCCGAGCGCGATGGCGTCGGTCGCGGCCTGGGCAGACGTGATGGACTCGTCGAGACAAATCGGGGTGCGCACCATCTTCGCCACCTCGGCGTGCGCGAGCACCTGCTCTTCGGGCAGCGGCTGTTCGATGAGGAGCAGGCCGAACGGGTCGAGCTCCGCGAGATGGCGGGCGTCTGAGGCCCTGTACGCGGTGTTGGCATCGACCTGGAGCGGCACCGGGCCGAACCGCTCTCGCACGGCGCGGACGGGTTCGATGTCCCATCCCGGCTTGATCTTGAGCTTGATGCGCCGGTAGCCCTGCTCGATGTAGCCGCCGACTGTATCGAGAAGGTCGGGGATGGACTTGTGGATGCCAACCGAAACACCGCAGTCCACCGCTGGGCGCACCGCGCCGAAGAACTGCCCGAACGACTCGCCGCGAGCCCGCAGCTCCGCGTCCAGCAGGGCCATCTCGATCGTCGACTTCGCCATCTGGTGGCCGTGCACCGGGCGCAGAACGCTCGAGACGTCGGCCGCCGTGACCTCCGCCTTGGAGAAGAGTCGCGGCAGCAGGTGGTGGATCAGCACGTGCTGCGCCTCGTCGACGTACTCGGACGAGTAGGTCGGCTCCTCGCCTGCGACGCACTCCCCCCACCCTTCGCCTTCGTCCGTGGTCGCTCTCAGGAGCAGGATGTCACGCTCGGTCTGGACCCCGAATGAGGTCTCGAACGGCGCGACCAGGGACATCCTGATGCGCCGCAGCTCGACCGCCTCGAGCTTCATGCGCTCAGCCCATCCAGCTGCCCGATCTCGTCGTCGCTCAGCGTCAGGTCGGCCGCGGCGGCGTTCTCCTCGACCTGGCGGACGCTCGACGCCCCGGGAATTGCGACCACGTTCGGCATGCGGATCAGCCAGGCGAGCGAAACCTGCGACGGGGTTGCGCCGTGACGCCCAGCGATCTCTCGCAACGCCGCGACCAGAGGACCCCACCGCGCACGGCCCGCCGGCCTGAAGTCGGCTCTCATCCGGCGGAAGTTCTTGGGCGCCGCTTCCTGGTACTTGCCGGAGAGCAGTCCCTGGCCAAGCGGGCTGTAGGCGATGACGATCCTGCCGGTGCGCTGCGCCCATGGCACCAGCTCGTTCTGCGGGTCGCGCTGGACAAGGCTGAAACGGACCTGGTTCGAGAGCACGGGGCCGCCGAAGGCCTGCTCGCACTCCTGCCATGCGCCCAGCTCATGGTTGCTGACGCCGACGTGCCTGACCAGGCCCTCGTCGACCAGCCGCTTCAGCCGCGGCATGGTCGCGCGGGGAGGAAACAGGGGGCTCGGAAAGTGCTGCTGATACAGGTCGATGTGGTCGATACCCAGCCTGTGGGCGCTGCCCCGGGCGCGGCGATCGACCATGAAGGGAAGACCGATCGGAAGCAGCTTGGTGGCGAGGAAGACCTCATCGCGCCGCCCCCGGATCGCCTCGCCGACGATCCGCTCCGAGCGGCCGAACCCATACATCTCGGCTGTGTCGATCAAATTGATCCCCAGGTCCAGGGCGCGCTTCGCGATCACCTGCGCGACGCCGCTCGCGAACTCTCGCCCATACCCCCACTCGCGCGAGCCGAACTGCCACGTTCCGAGCCCGATCGCGGAAAGGCGAACCCCGCCCACCTCGACGTACCTCATGCATCGCCTTCCGCAAGCCGGTCGTACACCATCTGGGACCAGGACTCCATGCCCAGGTAGTAGATGCGCATCTCATCCAGGGTAAGCAACTCGCCCGCCAGCTTGTCAGTCTCCCGGATGCTGATCTTCGGCGTGTCACCGTCGACCACGAACACGACCCCGAGATGCACCTTCGACACAGGCGACGAGTCGTCGTTCAAGAGGCCGATCAGCCTGGCCTCGAACCGGCCGTCGTAGATCACCTCTTCCTGCCACTCGCGCTTGAGACCGTCGATGATGGGGTCGCCCGCCTCCAGGTCTCCAGGGTTGATGTGGCCGCCGACGCCGAGCGAATACTGCTTGCGAAGCCGCTTCTCGGAAGACGCGCGAAGGCGGTGCGTCAAGAAGTAATGGTCGCCGTGGCGGAACACCACGTACGGGATGATCTGCTGAAAGCTCGGGTCGTCTTCGACCTCCGAGCGCGGCTTGAAGAAATGGCGCTCGCGGATCACGGCCTGGTGTCGCTCGAGGTCCTGGCTGACGAACCCGTGCCAGGCGCCGTCGGGAAAGATCTCATCCCTCTTGACGCACAGGACCTGCTCGGATCCCGCCATTCAGACCATCCGGACCAGGCCGCGGCCGAAGACCGCGATCAGCTCGGCGGTGCGGTCGATATCCTCGTCGCGCACCGGCAGGAAGTAGATCCACGCCGCCCGCTCCGTCGCCGTGGTGATCATCGTGCGTTCCGAGTCCGAGCTGGGGTTGCCACACGCGCCTTCCGCGTCGGCGACGCAAATGCGACCCTCGACATTGACGCGCACCTTGCCAATTCCGGCGTAGGTCTCCCCCTCCTTTCCGAGCCGCACCGCGAGCTCCTCGCCTTTGACCTTGTCGAGGTCGTACAGCCCCACCGGCACCTGCAGCTGCACCGACATGGCGTTTGCGACGTCTACGAGCGAGTTTATGCGCGGCAGCGGCTCGCCTTTACGCAAGCGCCGGAACAGGGCCTCCGACGACGGCCTCACTCGCGTCGGGTCGGTGCCGAACCGCCGGTAGAGGTCACGAGCCCTGCCGGCCGATCCGACGGATCCCGAGCGCACCGCTTGCATCGTGCGCGCCACCTCGAGCTCGAAGTCGTCGCGGGGCTCGGTGACCTCGAGCTCGTAGAGCTCGAGCGTGATTGGCTCGATGTCGATCTCACAGCGGACCTTCAACACAGGTATTCCAGGTGGTCGAAGAAGTCCGGGTAGGAGATATCGACGCATTCGGCGTCCTCGATCTCGGTGGTTCCGTCCGCGAGCAGCCCGGCGACCCCCAGCGCCATCGCCACACGATGATCGCCCAGCGATTGGACGCGAGCGCCCTCCAGGCGCCGCGGGCCGTTGATGATCCACCCGTCGTCCCGCGCCACGATGTCGGCGCCCATCGACGACAGGCCCTCCTCGATCGCGGCCAGGCGGTTCGACTCCTTGACCCGCAGGTCGGCGGCTCCGGTGATCACGCTGGTCCCGGCAATCTGCGTCGCAGCCACCGCGAGGACCGGCAGCTCGTCGATCATTTCCGCAGCCGCGCCGTTGCGCACCTGGATCGGACGCGTCAGGCGCGCCGGTCGAATGTCGAGGTCCGCGACAGGCTCGCCTCCTTCGGTGCGGCCATGCAACGTATCGATCTCCCAGCCGCTGGCCCGAAGGATGTCCGCGAAAGCCGTTCGCGTAGGGTTCACGCCCACCGACTCGAGCCGCACGCGCGAGCCCTGGAGCAGGCCGGCGGCGACCAGCCAGAATGCCGCGGCGCTGAAGTCACCAGGCACCTCGATGTCGAGCGGTTCCAGGCGCTCGGCGCGGCCCACCTCCACCCGCGAGCCGTCCACCTTCAAGTCCACCCCCATGGCCGCCAGCATCAGCTCGGTGTGGTCGCGCGTCTTGACCGGTTCGACGACCGACGTAGAGCCGGAGGCGTACAGGCCGGCCAAAAGGATCGCGGACTTGACCTGCGCGCTGGCGATCGGCATCCGGTACTCGAGGCCGCGAAGCTGGGTCGTGCCGCCCACGCGAAGGGGAGGCCAGCTGGCTTCGGCCCCCATCTGGCGCAGGGGCTCGACGACGCGGTCCATCGGGCGGCGCGACAGTGACTCGTCTCCTGTGAGCTCGCTCTTGAACGCCTGCGCCGCGAGCAGGCCCGCGAGCAGCCGCATGGTGGTGCCCGAGTTGCCGCAGTCGAGCGGCCCGTCTGAAGCATGCAGCCCGTCCATGCCCCAACCGACCAGCGCGGACCCATCGAGCTCGGCGCCCAGCGCGCGCACGCATGCGACAGTCGACTGCACGTCTGCTCCCGTCGACAGGCCCCGCAGGTTGCTCTGCCCGGTCGCGACGGCGCCCAGGATGAGCGCGCGATGGGAGATCGATTTGTCGCCCGGCAGCCTGATCGCGCCCTCGAGCTTGCGGGCGCCCCGCACGGTGGCGATCACTTGAGGTGGGCCCAACGCTCGCGGACGGCGCGGGCCTCTTCGAAGAGCTCGATCAACCGCGGGTCGTCCGCCTGCAGGTGCCGGCGCAGCCTGGCCAGCTCAGCGCTGACCGCGTCGAGCATCTCGACGAGGTTCTCCCGGTTGGTTTTCACAACGCCCGCGTAAAGCTCCGGGTCGCCCGCCGCCAGCCGGCTCATGTCGCGAAAGCCCGACGACGCAAGCCGCGACGCCTGCGGCCAGTCGCTCCGACGCGAGAGGGCCAGCACGTATCCGACGGACAGGAGGAACGCGGCGTGGCTCACGCCCGCGACCAGCTGGTCGTGGGTCTCGGCATCCATCATCACCGCGTGAGCCCCGACCGCTTCGACCAGCTCGACGACCTTCGGCTCACCTCGCGTGAGGACCCATGGCACGTCCTTGAAGATTGATGCGTCCGCGGCGTCTATGCCCGAGGTCTCCTTGCCGCACATCGGATGACCGCCCACCAGGTCGATTCCCGCCGCCGCAGCCCACTCCATCACGCTTGCCTTGGTGCTGGCCATGTCCGTGAAGACCCTGCCGGCTCCCAGTCGCGCGAGCTGACCGAAGAGCGCCGGCATGGCGCGGATCGGAGCACCGACCACTACGACGTCCGCCATCTCGACCGCGCTCACGTCAGCGCTTGCCGTCTCGACGATGCCGCGCTCGAGCGCCTTGCGTACGACTGCCTGGTCGTGGTCACTGCCGGCGATCACCATCTCGGGCCGGGCCTGTTTGAGCGCCAGCGCAAAGGACGATCCCATGAGGCCCAGGCCCACCACGGCGACTGTGGGCACGGACTAAACCACTCCTAGGCGAGCTGCTTCTGCATCGCGCCGAGAAGCCGGCGCAGGTCGGCCATCAAGCGGTCGAAGCTGTCGAAGTCGAGCGACTGCGCGCCATCCGACAGCGCCTGGTTGGGAGTCGGATGCACCTCGATGATCAGCCCGTGAGCTCCGGCGGCCACCGCGGCGAGCGACATCGGCCGCACTAAAGACCACCGACCTGTCGCCTGCGACGGGTCGACGACCACCGGCAGGTGCGAAAGCTCGCGGACCAGCGGGACGGCGTTCAGGTCGAGGGTGAAGCGGGTCGCCGTCTCGTAGGTGCGGATGCCGCGCTCGCATAGGATCACGTCGCGGTTGCCTTGCGACAGGACGTACTCCGCCGCGAGCAGCCACTCCTCGATCGTCGAGGACATGCCGCGCTTCAGGAGAACAGGCTTGCCAGACCTGCCGGCTTCCTGCAGCAAGGCGTAGTTCTGCATGTTGCGCGTGCCCAGCTGCAGGATGTCGGCGTAACGCGCCACCAGCTCGACGTCGCCAGGCGACACCACCTCGGTCACCACCTTGAGCCCGGTCTCGGCCCGCGCCGCTGCCATCATCTTCAGCGCCGATTCGCCAAGACCCTGGAACGAATATGGAGAGGTGCGCGGCTTGAAAGCGCCGCCGCGCAGCACCTTCGCCCCCTGGGCGGCGACATGGCGCGCGGTCTCGATGAGCATCTCCTCGCCTTCGACCGAGCATGGTCCGGCCATGATCACCACTTCGTCGGACCCGATCTTTACGCCTCCGACGTCGACCACCGTATTCGCCGGTCTGAACTCGCGGCTCGCGAGCTTGAACGGCTTGGTGATGGGGATGATCTCGTGGATGCCGCTCAGGTGAGAGAACGCCTCCTTGTAGGCGTACGCGTTGCCGCCGATGACCCCGACGAGCGTCCTCTCCTCGCCGCGCGACAACTCTGTCTTGAGACCGATCTCGTGGACGCGGTCGACCACCGCGTTGATCTCCGATTCGCTTGCGGTGTGGGACATGACGATGATCACGGCTTGAGCGACCCCCTCAGGTAATCCAGATCGGCTTGGATCGCCTGCGCCCCGCGAAGATAGGCGAAGCGGAAGGTGGCCTGTGGGCGAGGCGTGTTGTAGAGCAGCAGGATGCGCACGCACATCGGCACCCCTCGGGGATTGGAGGCGGGCACTTCCATGTCGTGGCCGCAGAGCAGCGGGACGTCCAGCCAGCCCAGCTTGCGAGCGGCGATCGCCGGGAATTCGGCGTTCAGGTCGCGGGTGGTGGAAAAGTAGGCGAAAGCGATCTCCGAAGAGTCGAGGTCGTTCAGCCGGACCAGCTCACGCAGCAGCTCGTCGGTGGCATCGGTGATGGCCTCGGCGGTGTTCGCCTCGGCGGTGGTGGCGCCGCGGATCCCCCTCACCGGCATGCCTTGAGAAGCTCCTTCACGAGCACGACCGGGTCGCCCCCGCCGTCGATCTCGCTGACGATCGCGCTGCCCACAACGGCCGCGTCGGCGCTGCCGCGGAGCGCTTTCATGTGCTCCGGGCGCGAGATGCCGAAACCGGCCGCCAGCGGAAGCCTGGTCTCCCTTCGCACGTCGGCGAACAGCTCCTTCATCCCCTCGGGAAGTTCCTTGCGCGCGCCGGTGATGCCGGTCACGGTCACGCAGTAGACGAACCCGCTGGAATGAGCGCAGATGGCCTCCATGCGGTCCTTCGACGTGGTCGGAGCGACCATGAAGATCGTGTCGAGCGATGCGGAGCGCAGCCAGCCGGCGACCGGCTCTGACTCCTCGACCGGCAGGTCGGGCACGATGACGCCCGCAACGCCGGCCTGGGCAGCTTCAGCCGCAAATCGCCGCGGATCGTGCGACAGGACCGGGTTGATGTACGTCATCAGCACCACCGGCACGCCTTCGGTCGCGATGGCGGCGGCCACCTCTAAAGCGCCGGCGACAGTCATGCCATGCTCGAGCGCGACCTGGCCGGCGCGCTGGATGACGGGTCCGTCGGCGAGCGGGTCGGAGTGAGGGATGCCGATCTCCAGGGCGGCTATGCCGGAGGCGGCGAGCCTCTTCCCCACCTCGATCGAGCGCTTCTTGGTCGGGTGCCCGGCCATCATGTAGGCGACCAGCTTCAGGTCGCCATCGGCTCGGACAGCCGCCTCCAGCCGGGTCGGGTCAGCCACCATCAACGGAATCCATGTCCTTGTCTCCGCGCCCGGACAGGCAGACGAGGATGCGGCCACCAGGACCGAGGTCTCGCGCGATCACGCCAGCGTGGTGCAGCGCGTGCGCGGGCTCGAGCGCGGGCATGATGCCCTCGAGGCGCGTGCAGAGCTTGAAAGCGGCCAGCGCTTCGGCGTCGGTCACCGCGACGTATTCGGCGCGCTCGATGTCGCGCAGGTATGCGTGCTCGGGTCCGACGCCGGGGTAGTCGAGCCCTGCGGAGATCGAATGGGTCGGAAGGATCTGTCCGTCGCCGTCCTGCAACACGTAGGAGTAGCTCCCGTGCAGCACGCCGGGACGCCCGCCGACCAGCGAGGCGGCGTGCTCGCCCGACCTGATCCCCCTGCCGGCCGCTTCGACGCCGACCAGGGACACGTCCTTGTCGTCCAGGAAGGCGGTGAACATGCCGATCGCGTTCGAGCCGCCGCCCACACATGCGACGACCACGTCCGGCAGCTTGCCGTCGACCGAGACGTACTGCTCGCGCGCCTCGTCTCCGATCACCCGCTGGAGGTCGCGCACCATCTCCGGGTAGGGGTGCGGTCCGACGACTGAGCCGATGATGTAGTGCGTCGTCCGCACGTTGGTCACCCAGTCGCGGATCGCCTCTGAGGTGGCGTCCTTCAACGTCTTCGAGCCGCTGGTGACCTCGACCACCTGCGCCCCGAGCAGCTTCATGCGCCGGACGTTCATCGACTGCCGCCTCATGTCCTCGGTGCCCATGTAGACCGTGCACTCGAGACCGAAACGCGCGCACACGGTCGCGGTCGCGACGCCGTGCTGGCCGGCGCCCGTCTCGGCGATGATCCGCTTCTTACCCATGCGCATCGCGAGCAGCGCCTGGCCGAGCGCGTTGTTGAGCTTGTGCGCGCCTGTGTGGCACAGGTCTTCGCGCTTCAGGTGGATGTGCGCCCCGCCGAAGTGCTCGCTCAGGCGGTTGGCCGCATAAAGAGGAGTCGGGCGGCCGACGAACGCGTGGCGGTGCCCGGCGAGCTCGAGCTGGAACTGGGCGTCCGCTTTGGCTTCATGCCACACGCGCTCCAGCTCGATGAGGGCGCCCATCAGCGTCTCGGGGACGTACTGGCCGCCGAAGATCCCGTAGCGCCCGTCGATGGGATGCGAGGGCGCGGTCCTGGCCATCAGGCTCTCATCTCCGCCATCCGCACGGCGCGGATGAAGGCGCGCACCTTCTCAGGATCTTTCACGCGCACTTCGGCCTCGACGCCGCTCGAGACGTCGACCCCGTAAGGTTTGAAACGGCTCACGACGTCGCCCACGTTACCCGGTTCAAGTCCCCCGGCGACGAAGACGCGCCGCGATTCGAGCAGCGGGCGGGCCAGCTCCCAGTTCCAGGTGCGGCCCGTGCCGCCGCGCTGGTCGGGCGACCACGAGTCGATCATCAGCGGGTCCGGCCAGTCGGAGGCGTTGCCGATCATCCCGTCCCGAACCTTCAGCACCTTGATCACCGGCCTCCCGGCATTGAATCCGGGCGGCTCGGACCCGTGAAGCTGCAAAAGGTCCAGGCCGACGAAGCTCGAAACCTGGCGCACCTCGTCCTCCGGCTGGTCGATGAACACGCCGACGATCGCCGGGCGGACGTCGAGGGCGTCGACGATGGCCTTCGCCTCCTCGGGCGTGACACGCCGCCGCGAGGAGCAGAAGTGGAAGCCGAGGAGGTCTGCGCCGGCCGAAGCCGCAGCGGCAGCGGCCTCCGCGTCGCAGATCCCGCATATCTTCACGCGGACCACGCGGTCAGCTCCTTGATCCGAGCTGCCGGGTCGGGCGACCTCATGAGCTCCTCGCCGACGAGGATCGCGTCCGCACCGGCTTCATGCAGGCGTCGCGCGTCATCAGTCGAATGAATACCGCTTTCGGCTACGAGGACCACCTGTTCCGGGATCATCTTGCGCAACCGCTCGGTGAGACCGAGGTCGATGTCAAATGTGCGCAGGTCGCGGTGATTCACGCCGACGATCCGGGCGCCCGACTCCAGCGCCGCGTGGGCTTCCTGCTCGTCATGCACCTCCACGAGCGCCGCGATGCCACGGCTCCTGGCGACCGCGAGCAGGTCGCCCAGTTGAGAGCGTTCGAGCGCCGCGACGATCAGCAGCACCGCGTCGGCGCCGGACGCTCTCGCTTCCGCGATCTCGAACGGGTCGGTGATGAAATCCTTACGCAAGATCGGCAGCTCCGTCGCCTCGCGTGCCGCCTGGACATGCTCCGGTCTGCCGCCGAAGCTCGCCATATGTGTCAGCACCGACAGCGCGGCGGCGCCACCCTCCGTGTAAACGTGGGCCAGGTCGGCTGGACTGTACCGCTCGGCCAGGACGCCCATGGTCGGCGTCCGCTGCTTCATCTCGGCGATCACGGCCAGGCCGGGGCGCTTCAGGGCGCCCGCGAAGTCCTTGGGCGTGTACGCGGCCACCGACCGCTCGAACTGGTCCGAGCCGACCAGATGACGCCGCCGCTGCAGGTCCTGCCGTGCCTCGAGCACGAGGCGGGACAGGATGTCGCCATCCGGCGTCTCTCCATGGGGGCTCCGCGAAGTCACGGCGAGCCGCTTCGCGACCCGCTCTGCGGTCCGCGGCGTGGGTCCTCGGACTTCGTGGGGACTTTCACTCCATGGAGATTCTGGCCCAGCGCTGCAGCACCTCGCCCGCCCGGCCGGAGTCGATGGCCTCAGCCGCGAGCCCGAGGCCTTCCTTCCAACCGCCGGCCAGGCCCGACGCCCGCAGAGCTGCGGCCGCATTGAGGAGCACGACGTCGCGGCGCGGACCTGTGGCGCCGTCGAGGATCTCGCGCGCCAGCCGCGCGTTCTCCTCCGGCCCGCCCCCGCGCATCGTCTCGATTGGGGCGGTCTCGAGCCCGAGCTCGGCAGGGTCGAGCTGGTACTCCTTCCGCCGGCCGTCGATCTCGATCACGTGCGACGGGGAGCTCACGGAGAGCTCGTCCATGCCGTCCCCGGCATGGAAAACGATCGCGCGCTCGACGCCGAGACGCTGGAGCACGTCGGCCATCTTCGCGGCGAGCTTTCCGTCGGCCACGCCCAACGCCTGGTACTTCGCGCCGGCCGGGTTGCAGAGCGGCCCCAGGACGTTGAACACCGTCCGCACGGCCAGCTCGCGGCGCGGCACTGACACGAACCGGAAGGCCGGGTGAAACACCGGCGCAAACAGGAAACCGATCCCCGCCTCGTCGATGCAGCGCGCCACTCCGTCAGGTGCGAGGTCGATCTTCACCCCCAGTTGCTCGAGCACGTCTGCCGAGCCGCATAGCGACGACGCGGCGCGGTTGCCGTGCTTCGCGACTCGCGCGCCGCAGGCGGCGGCGACGATGGCCGCGAGGGTGGAGATGTTGAAAGTCGCCAGGCCGTCGCCCCCCGTCCCGCAGGTGTCGAGGAGGTCACCATCGACCTCGATCGGGGTCGCCATCGCCCGCACTGTCCGCGCGAAGCCGGTGATCTCGTCCGCGGTCTCGCCCTTCATCCGCAGCGCCACCAGGAAACCCGCAATCTGGGACGGCGTCGCGTCGCCATGCATGATCACCTCGAACGCAGCGGCGGCCTCGTCCTCGCTCAGGGACTCGCAGCGGACCAGCTTCGCGATGAAGTCGATCACGACCTCCCCTCCGGCCCTGCGGGCCACCTCCCCACCCGTGGGGAGGTGGCGCGGCGCACGAAGTTGCCGAGGATCTTCTTGCCTTCCCTGGTCAAGACCGATTCGGGGTGGAACTGCACTCCATAGGTCGCATG
The DNA here is from genome assembly GCA_049582065.1 of Candidatus Dormiibacterota bacterium. Lineage (GTDB taxonomy): Bacteria > Chloroflexota > Dormibacteria > Dormibacterales > Dormibacteraceae > DATKSS01. The sequence continues at coordinate 53,004 of JBAUTF010000027.1, forward strand.
CCTGGTGTGGCGCAGCCCCATCACAGTCCCGTCTGCCGTCCACGCCGTGACTACGAGCTCCGGCGGCACCGACGACCTCTCGACGATCAGGGAGTGGTAGCGGGTCGCCTCGAAGGGATCGCTCACTCCCGCCATCACGCCGGAGTTGTCGTGACGGATCCACGACGTCTTACCGTGCGCGGGCTCGTTGCGGGAGACCCGGCCCCCGAACACCTGGCCGATGCACTGGTGGCCGAGGCACACGCCCAGGATCGGCACCCGGCCGCTCAAGCCGCGGATCGCATCGTTCGAGATTCCGGCATCCTCGGGCCTTCCGGGGCCGGGTGAGATGACGATGCCGTCGAAACGCGAGAGCTCGTCCACCGTCACCTCGTCGTTGCGGAACACCTTCGGCTCGGCGTCCAGCTCGGCCATGTACTGCACCAGGTTGTAGGTAAAGGAGTCGTAGTTGTCGATGAGGGCGATGGACATCACATCTCCTCCGCCATCTCGACCGCTTTGAACATGGCGCCGGCCTTCTCGAGGGTCTCCTCGAACTCGCGCTCCGGCTTCGAATCTGCGACGACACCCGCGCCCGCCTGCACATACGCGGCGCCGCCGGCGACCACCACCGTTCGCAGCGTGATCGCCATGTCGAGGTTGCCGCCAAAGCTGACATAACCGAGGGATCCCGCGTAGACGCCGCGCCGGTCAGGCTCGAGGTCGGCGATGACCTCCATGGCCCGGATCTTGGGCGCACCGGACACCGTCCCGGCCGGGAACGCAGCGCGCAGCGCATCCAGCGACGTTCGGCCCTCGCGCAACTGCCCGCTCACCGTCGAAGAGATGTGCATGACGTGGGAGTACCGCTCGACCTCCATCAGGCGGTCGACCTTCACCGACCCGGGCCTGGCCACGCGACCCACGTCGTTGCGCCCGAGGTCGACCAGCATCACGTGCTCGGCGCGCTCCTTGAGGTCGTTGAGCAGCTCCTGCTCCAGGCGCGCGTCCTCCGTCGGGTCGGCGCTGCGGCGGCGCGTGCCTGCCAGCGGCCTGGTTTCGACCCGCCCGTTCTCGACCTGGACCAGCTTCTCCGGCGACGTGCCGACCACGTGGCGGTCGCCGCCGAGCGCCAGGAAGAACATGTAAGGCGAGGGGTTGATGGCGCGCAGGCAGCGGTAGACGTCGAAGGGCGTGGCCGCCAGCGGCTTGCTGAAGCGCTGCGAGACGACGATCTGGAACGCGTCGCCGCCCAGGATGTGCTCGCGAGCCGCGTCCACCATGGCATGGAACTGTCCCTTGGTCACATTCGACTTCCAGCCCGCGCCGTCGGTCCCGTGAGCAGCGGCAGCCACCTGGTCGGAGGCGAGGCGCATCTCCATCTCGTCGATCCGGCCGACCGCCGTCTCGTAGTCCTCGCGGTCTGGGCGGTGAATCGTCAGCAACATGAGCCGCCGGGTCACGTGGTCGAACACGGCCAGGTCCTCGGCGGTGAGGAACGCGCTCTCCGGCATCGGGGGCGCTGCGCCCTCGGCCACCGGAAGCCGCTCGAAGTGGCGCGCCGCCTCATAGCCGAGGTAGCCGACGGCGCCGCCGTGGAAGCGGGGAATCCCCTTCACCGGGGCGGTCACCTCCGCAGCTACGGAGGCGAGGGCGTCGAGTGGGTTTCCCGCACCGAGGTCGAGGTGCCTCGGTTGAAACCCGATGAACGAGTAGCGGGCGAGCCTTTCGCCGCCTTCCACGCTCTCGAGCAGGAACCCGGGCTCCCCCGCTGGGCACAACAGGGTGTACGCGCGGACCGGGGTGAGCATGTCGGCCAGGACCTCCCGGTAAACCGGGATCAGCGTGTGGCTCTTCGCGAGGGCCTGGGATTCGTCCCGGCCGGGTGTGCACTCTCTCATCTGGTTCCCCTCATCTAGATTGGCGCGTGGCGCCGGGCTCTCGACTCGTCCGCGCGGCTCACTCTGGCCGCGCCGGATGCCAAACGTTATCAGAAGCCGGAGGGTTTCCCGCGAATCAGACCTGGTGCTTGGCCGCCTTCATCTCGCGCTTGACCTCCCGCGCTTGTGCCATAGATTCGGCGGAATCGACGTCGGCAACCGTGTGCCACGAGGCCGCGTGCTTCTCCCACCCGCGCGGCTTGATCCCGAACTTTTTGGCCAGGACGGCGACCAGGATCTTGACTTTCATGTCGCCGAACCCGGGCAGCTTCTTGATGCGTGCCGCCAGGTCGTCGCCATCACTTGCCGCTTTCCAGACCGACCCGGCATCCCCGCCGTAATCCTTGACGATCACCTGGCACATCGCCTGGACGCGCCGCGCCATGCTGCCCGGGAAGCGGTGCAGGGCCGGGCGCTCGCGGAATATCGCGTCCAGCTTGTCAGGGTCCATCGCCGCGATCTTGCGGGCGTCCAGGTGGCCCAGCCGCTGCTTCAGGTCGTACGGCCCGGCGAATGCCTTCTCCATCTTGACCTGCTGGTCGAGGACCAGCCCGATCAAAAGAGCGAGGGGATCGGTCTCGAGGAGGTGATTGGCGGCGGGATCCTTGGTCCAGACGATGGGCATGCCGAGACTCTAGGTCACAAGGCCATGTACCGTTGGCCGTTATACACAACGTGTCTGCCGACGGCGAGCCGGTCGCCGAGGCGTATGAGCCAGGTTCGCGGGAAGACTTCGATCGCCTTTACCGGGCGGCGTACCCACGCGTCTATCGCACGCTGACGGCGATCCTGGGGGACCCGGCCGAGGCCGAGGACTGCGCCCAGGACGCATTCGTGCACGCGTTCCGCGCCTGGAAGCGCTGGCGTCCGGATGCGCGCCCCGAGGCCTGGATCCACCGCATCGCCGTCAACCGTGCCATCTCGTATCGGCGGAAGGCCCAGCTGCGCACGGTCGGCGAGCTGCTGCGCCGCCTCGGCCGGCCTGCCGTTACTGCCGACCCGGCCGTGATCGCCTCCCAACCTGACATCCTCTCGGCCCTGCGAGCAATCCCGCCCAGGCTGGCGGCCGCCATCGTGCTGCGCCACTATCACGGCTACAACAACCGCGAGATCGCGGCGGCCATCGGCGTGTCGGAGCGGACGGTGGGCACCCGTCTGCGCCAGGCGGCCGCGCGATTGCGCGCGATCCTCGACCCGGACTTCTCACTTGATCGATCTCCGGCGTTGTCTTCAGAAAGCTATGAGTCATATGTCGAAGACTGAAGGCGATCCGCTCGGGCCCGCCTTCTCCTGGCGGCTGCGCGCGGCGCTCGATCGCGTGGTGCCGCCGCACGTGCCGCCGCGCTATCAGTCGGCGTCGAACGCGCCGGCCGCCCCATTGCGCTTCGCCCCGGCGGCCCTGGCG
>JBAUTF010000028.1:0-16999 GCA_049582065.1 Candidatus Dormiibacterota bacterium
GCCTACAGTCTCGTGATCAAGGCCGGCGCCCAGATGACGCAGATGGAGCACCGCCTGGTCGTCACCCGCTTCAAGGACGGTTACGGCCCGGTCGGGATGTGGTTCCTCCTCTTCAAGGGCAAGGTCAAGAACGCGTACGGCGAGCTCTACGAGGAGACACAGGCCAAGCTTCTCGACGACTGGCTGCCCTACGGCTCGGTCCGCCCCATTCCCACCCCGCTCCGCAACCACCAGATGCTGCACGACGTGGCGGACGGCAAGGGCCCGCACTACATGCGAACCGACGAGGCGCTGCAGGCGCTGACGATGGGTCTCGATCCCAAAGCGGTGCGGGAGATCGAGAGCGATGCTTGGGAGGACTTCCTGGACATGACCATGTCGCAGGCGCTCCTGTGGGCCTCGTTCAACATCGATCCCGCCAAGGTCCCATCCGAGCTCACTCTCACGGAGCCCTATCTGATGGGCTCGCACTCCTCCGGCACCGGGGCCTGGGTGAGCGGACCTGAGGATCTGGCCCCCAAGGACTACTTCTGGGGCTATAACCGGATGACCACCGTCCCCGGGCTGTTCGCCGCCGGCGACGGCGTGGGCGCCTCAGCGCACAAGTTCTCCTCCGGCTCTTACGCGGAGGGACGCCTGGCTGCCAAGGGAGCCATCGCCTACATCGTGGACAATCCCGACCAACCCGCAATCGACCAGGAGCAGATCGATAACAAGATCCGGGCGCTGTTCCGCCCGTACGAAGTCTTCGAGGAGGCGAAGGGAACCTCGACGAAAGAAGACATCAATCCCAACTACTTCTATCCCAAGCAAGGCTTGCTCAGGCTGCAGAAGCTGATGGACGAGTACGTCGCAGGCCAGGGATCGAACTACCTCACCAATGAACCGACCCTGCTTCGCGGCCTGGAGCTGATGCAGTTCTTCAAGGAGGACCTCGACCGCCTCGCCGCCCGTGACCGCCACGAGCTCCTGCGCTGTTGGGAGCTGCGCGACCGCATCTGGTGCGCCGAGGTGCACCTGCGGCACATCCTCTTCCGTAAGGAGACGCGCTGGCCCGGCTACTACTACCGGGGTGACTACCCGAAGCTCGATGAGGAGAACTGGCGCTGCTTCGTCAATTCCCGATACGACGGTGCGACCGGAGAGTGGGCGCTGAGCAAGGTGCCGCACCACTCGATCGTGGACTAGGGGCGGATGGTCAGCATCGATCCCAGCGCATCACCTCCCGAGGCCGGGACATCGGAGGCCATCCTGGTCGTTGGGGGCGGCATCGCCGGAATCACCGCGGCGCTGGAGGCCGCCGAAGCGGGGGCTCAGGTCTACCTGATCGAGAAGAGCCCTTACCTGGGCGGTCGGGTCGCTCAGCTCGCCCGCTACTTCCCCAAGCTGTGCCCGCCGGCGTGCGGTCTCGAGATCAACTTCCAGCGCCTCCGGGACAACCGCGCGATCCGCTTCTTCACCATGGCCGAGGTGGAAGAGATCAGGGGCGGGCCGGGTCACTATGAGGTCTCGGTGCGCCGCAGCCCGCGCTACGTCAACGACCGCTGCACGACCTGCGGCCTCTGCACGGAAGTCTGTCCGGTCGACCGGCCCAATCCCTTCGATTACGGGATGAGCACCACCAAGACGATCTATCTGGGGCATGAGATGGCGTTTCCATCGAAGTACGCGATCGACGCCTCCACCTGCCTCTTCGACGAGTGCCATCGCTGCGTCGACGTGTGCCCGTACGACGCAATCGATCTCCACGAGCAGCCGGAGACGATGCGGCTGACAGTTGGCGCCGTGATTTTCGCCACGGGCTGGAAACCATACGATGCGGCAGCGATCACAAACCTCGCCTTCGGCCACAGCCGAAACGTGGTGACCAACGTCATGCTCGAGAGGATGGCCGCCGACAGCGGCCCTACCGGAGGAAATATCCTCCGGCCCTCTGACAGCAAGCCAGTGGAGAGCGTCGCGTTCATCCAATGCGCCGGCTCGCGCGACCGACTCCATCTCGCTTACTGCTCGTCAATCTGCTGCCTGGCTTCTTTGAAAGAGGCAAGCCTGGTCCTCGAGCGCCGGCCCAGCGCCCAGATCCACATCTACTACATCGACCTGCGCACCCCCGGGACGTACGAGGCGTTCGCGCAGAAGGTGTTGAGCCATCCGAACGTGCACGCCATCAAAGGAAAAGTCGCCGACATCCTCGAAGATCAGGAGACCGAGGACCTGGTGGTCGTCGCTGACAACATGCTCGGCGGGGACATGAGCCGTACCCGAGTAGACCTGGTTGTGCTGGCGACCGGCATGCAGCCAAGCCTGGCCGGCTCGGCTCCCATCGGGCTGGTCGGATACGACCCGGATGGCTTTGTCGTCGAGGGGACCGACGGATCGGCCATCTTCGCCGCCGGCTGCGCTCGAGCTCCGGTGGACGTCGCAACAGCCACGCTCGATGCGACCGCCGCGGCCATGCTCGCGATCCAGGCCACGCGCGGGCAGTGAGGGCCTGAGGGATGGCACGCCGGACCGGCGTCTACGTGTGCGAGGGATGCGGCATCGGCGGCTGCGTCGACACGGCCGCGCTGGCGAAAGTCACAGCGGGAGATCCAGGTGTTGTGGTCACGCGGACCTCGAAGGCGTTTTGCCTCGAGGATGCCGCGCTGATCCGCGAGGACGTCAACACCCACAACCTCGAGTCGGTGGTAGTCGCCGCCTGCTCGCAGCGGGTCAACCGCCAGGTGTTCAGCTTTCCACCCACGCATGTCCAGCGAGTGAACCTGCGCGAGCAGGTCGCCTGGAGCCATCCCCCGCAGGAAGCGGCAACTGAAGAGCTGGCAACCGACCTGCTCCGTATGGGTGTCGCAGCAGCCCAGCTCACGAGCCCGCCGGCGCCCCACACCGCGGACCATGCGCGCCATGTGCTGGTCGTGGGCGGCGGTCCGGCCGGCCTCAGCTCGGCCTTGAGCGCCGCCGGAGCCGGATATGCAGTCACCCTGGTCGAGCGGGAGGCGGAGCTGGGCGGATTCATGCGCCGGCTCCACCGCACATATCCGCGCCGAGCGCCGTTCGAGGATCTCCCCGAGACGCAGATCGACGACCTGGCCGGAGCCGTCACCTCGAACGCGTCGATCACTGTCCTCACTTCCGCTCACGTCAGCGGGATTGAGGGGCAGCCGGGACGCTTCGCCGTGAAGATCGAGCGCGAGGACGGGCAACAGCAAGTCGAGGTCGGCTCGGTTGTTGTCGCAACCGGATTTGTGCCCGTCCCCGATGACCGCTTCGAGGCGTATGGCCTCGGAAAGCTGGAAAACGTGGTCACCAGCATCGACATGGAGCGGCTGGCGGAAGCCGGCGAGATCCGGCGTCCCTCCGACGGCCGCCCGGTCGAGTGTGTGGCCATCCTTGCGTGCGACGGGAAGAACGATGGAGGCAACCTGCCTTACACCGGCACCGTCACCAGCATGGTGGCGTTGAAGCAGGCCATGTACATCCGCCAGCGCCATCCCTCCTCGCAGGTTTTCGTCATCTACGAGGACATGCAGACGACCGGGCTGGAAGAGCTTTACTACCGAGCGGTCCAACAAGACGCGGGCGTCTTCTTCGTTCGCGGTGAGGTCGCATCCGTGAGCGCCGGCGAAGAGGGCCGCGTGGTCGTGACCATCCGAGAGTCGGTCCTGGCCCGGGACGTGGCTCTGGAGGCCGACCTGGTGGTCCTGCAGGTCGGAATGATGCCGGCCACCGGCACCAAGGAGAGCGGCGGCCCCCTGAACCTCAACTACCTGCAGGGAGGCAAGCTTCCCGTCGGCCGGGCGGGCTTTGCCGACTCCAACTTCCTCTGCTTCCCGTACGAGACCCGGCGCACAGGCATCTACACGGCCGGGTGCGTTCACCGCGCCCAGGACATCGCCGGCAGCCGGCGGGACGGCGCGGCCGCGGCTTTGAAGGCGATCCAGGTTGTGGAGAAATCCGCCCAGGGCGCGGCGGTCCATCCCCGCGTCGGGGAGCTCGGATTCCCCCAGTTCTTCATGCAGAAGTGCACCGCGTGTGGCCGCTGCAGCCAGGAGTGCCCATTCGGCGCGCTCGAGCTCGATGCCCAGCGGCATCCGGTCATCAACCCCAACCGCTGCCGCCGGTGCGGCATCTGCATGGGTTCCTGTCCCGTCCAGGTGATCTCCTTCCCCGACTACTCGGTGGAGATGATGTCGGCCATGCAGAAGGCCGTGAGCCTGCCCGAGGACGACCCGGACAAGCTCCGCATTCTCGTGCTGGCCTGCGAGAACGACGCCTACCCGGTGCTCGACATGGTCGGCATCAACCGAATGCGCTATCCCGCCACGTACCGGGTCGTTCCGGTGCGCTGCCTGGGCTCGGTCAACTCGGTGGTCGTCGCCGACGCCGTCCAGCGCGGCTTCGACGGCGTCGTTTTGCTCGGCTGCCGGTCCGGAGAGGACTACCAGTGCCACTTCATCCAGGGCTCCGAGCTGCTTGGCCGACGCATGGACAACGTGCGCGAGACGCTGAGCCGCCTCGCTCTCGAGGAGGACCGGGTCAAGGTGATCGAGACCTCGATCGCCAATTCGCGCCGCCTGCCTGGAGTGCTGGAGAGGTTCGCGGAACAGATCGCGGCGATGGGGCCGAACCCTATGAAGGGCTTCTAACGATGGCGTCGATCTCCGAGCCCGCCGCTCCGCTCCAGCTGCGACCGGACGCTGCCTTCATCGCCCAGCTCGTCGAGCGAGCTGGCGACTCCTTCAAGAGCTGCTACCAGTGCGGGACCTGCTCGGTGGTCTGCCCCTTCGCCTTCCAGGGGACTCAGCTGCCACGCAAGGAAATGCTGCTGGCCCAGTGGGGTCTCAAGGACGAGCTCTTCGCCAGCCCCAACCTCTGGACCTGCACGACCTGCGGCAACTGCGCGCGGCTATGCCCACGAGAAGTGGACATCCCGGGCACCATCCGGGCTGCGCGGGAGCTCTACGTCCTGGAGCGGAACATCTCGCCCGAGCTGGCCACCGCATTCGAGAACACCAGCCGGCACGGCAACCCGCTCGGCATGCCCGCCCGCAAGCGGGCCGACTGGACGGTGGGGACCGGCGTCGAAGTCCCGATCATGGCCAAGCTCGACCGCCCGGTCGACGTGTTGCTGTTCACCGAGTGCTACTGGTCATACCATCCGCGGGGTGTCCAAGCAGCGCAGGCCATGGCGCGAACGCTCAGCAAGCTGGGCGTCGACTTCGCCATCCTGGGAACCGAGGAGCGCTGCGTCGCCGATTCCCAGCGCCTGGCCGGCGAGGTAGGGATATTCGAGGAAGCAGCGGAGCACAACATCGGCGTGCTGGGCAAGTACGGGTTTAAGCAGCTGATCACTCCCGACCCCCACGCTTTCAATGCCTTTCGCAACCTATATCCCAAGTACGGAGGGAGCTGGGACGTTCTTCACTACACCCAGTTCCTGGCCTCGCGCATTGCCGAGATGGAACTGAAGCCTATACCCGAGCGGACCGTGACCTTCCACGACCCGTGCTACCTCGGGCGCCACAACGGTGAGTTCGAAGCTCCTCGCCGGCTGCTGGAGGCGATCCCCGGCCTCCGGCTCACGGAGATGGCCCACTGCCGGGAGAACGGCTATTGCTGTGGTGGCGGCGGAGGTGGCATGTGGAACAGCGGCTTTGTCAAAGAGCACGTCGACCAGAGACTCTCGGAGGTCCGGGTCCGAGAGGCGGTGAGCACCGGTGCAGACATGCTCGCTGTCTGCTGTCCCTTTGAGGTTTCTCTCTTCGAGGATGCGGTGAAGTCAACCGGAAACGATGGGCGACTCATCGTCCGCGACATCATCGAGCTGCTCGACGAGTCCCTGACCTCGAGGTGATCGTCTGCATCCCGGTTACACATGAGGGATTGGTGGATGCACGTTGGGGGTCGCGCCGATCGTGTCGCAGTTGCCAACCTGAGCGCCGGCAGGATCGAGACCTGGCAGGAGTTCGACGTCGGCTGGGGCCCCATAAGGCGAAGATGTGCAGCGGGTGAGTCAGATACCACCACCACCCTGACTGGACGACAAAGTAAAGCCGGGCGCCGACGAGCCCGAAGACGATCGCCCAGAAAGCGATGTCGCCGGTCACGTTTGAGGGCACTCCTCTTCTCGCCAAGTGTCGGGTGGCAACCACCGTGCCGACGATGAATGCGATCAGATAAGCAATGCCGTAGAAGCGGGCTGCAGAGGGCCGAGATAGAAACCTGGCGGCAGCGGATCCGTAATGACCAGAAATGGCACCAATTTCACAATACGCGAAGGCCGGCGCTCAAAGGACTGAAACGCCGAGCCGCGCCGCCAACGCGATCAGGCCTAAGGGCGAGGAGTTGGCGGATCGTCGGGGTTGGTCCTCCGCCCGCGGCTGCGCGTCATCGCCACCCTGGGGACACACCTGAACACGGGCGGGTTAGGAAGGTCGCTCCTTGGTCGAGCCTTTCCCATTTATTACGGACGGTGGCTTGGTCTTTAGTTACGCGGGGGCAGACGTAAGATCGACTCATGAACGTGCAGCGGCAGCTGGTTGATTTGACCGCTGACTAGCCTACCCTCGACCAGCCGGCCCATCCCGCGCGGCCGCGGAGGCGGCGAGGGGGTACGGATTCGCGACCACCTCGCCAACGTCCGCACCTTTCTCGCTTGGCTTCGGGCCGGCTTAGTGCTCCTCGCGATGGGCTATGCCGTTGCGAAGTTCCAGGTCATCGAGAGCTTGCCAAACCGATATCTAGGTGTCCTTGCCGCCGTGGCCGGCTGGCTGGTCATAGTGATTGCCGGAGTCAGCTTTGTCCGACACCGGCGCGCGATCGAGGCGGCAGAGTTTGCGCCCTCAATTTTGTGGAACCTTGGCCTGTCTCTTTTGACCGCCGGGGCCGGAGCCGCGATCCTCGTGTACATCGTCAGGAGCTAATGGAAGAAAAGCCGTCGGACGCACAGCTGAAGACCGACAGTGAGAGCACTCGAGCTCGCGAACACCTCGCCAACGAGCGGACGCTGCTGGCCTGGATCAGGACCGCCATTGCGCTTATGGGCCTCGGGTTCGTAGTCGCTCGCTTCGGCCTCTTCCTGCGGGAGATATCGGCCATCGGCGGGCACCCCGTGCAGTCGGGATCCTCTTATTCGGGGCCGATCGGAATCGTCCTCGTCGCATCAGGACTGCTGGCGGTGGCCATAAGCACTGCTCGTTTCTTTCAGGCCCGCGATCAAATCGAGAAAGGCCGTTTTGTACCCGAGGTCTTCCCAGAGGTGGCCATAGTGGTCGTCACCCTGGTGGCGGGCGCGGCGCTGATCGCCTATCTGGCGCTCAGCGGGAACTGATCGGCGGTCTTGCCTCTGAAGCCCACAGGCAACCGTTTGGTCCCTTAGCTTCGAACCTCGATGTCCTTCGGGCAAACCGCTTTAGTGGCCCTGGCCGGCTTCCTGGCCGGCGCAATCAACGCGATCATCGGTTCCGGATCGCTGATCACCTTCCCGACCCTTCTGGCAATCGGCCTACCGCCTGTGACCGCGAACGTGACCAACACCGTAGGTCTTGCCTTCGGCACGGCGAGCGCGGTGGTTGGTTACAGGCGAGAGCTTCGCCCGCAACTGCGTCGGGCTCTCTGGTTGAGCATCCCCAGCATGCTCGGCGCCGCACTCGGAGCGGCGCTGCTGTTGCTGCTGCCGCAAACGGTCTTCGGGGTCATCGTCCCCGTGCTGGTTGGTTTCGCCATGCTGCTGGTCATTTTTCAGCCCCGTATCTCTGCATGGCTTGCGCCAACCGGGGCAGCGCCCGCCTGGGGGAGCTACGCAGTGCCTGTCGGCATCTTCTTGACCGCGATCTACGGTGGCTACTTCGGCGCCGCCCAGAGCGTGATCCTCATGGGGCTGCTGACAGTGTTGCTCCGCGAGCCGATTCAGCAGCTGAATGGGCTGAAGAACGCGGTCTCGGCAGCTTCCAATCTCATGGCAGCTTTGATCTTCCTTGCCGTCGCCCACGTCGACTGGCAGGCCGCCGGGGTGATCGCCGTCAGCTCGGTCATCGGTGGCCTGGCCGGCTCGGCGGTCGGCCGTCGCCTCAGCCCATCCCTTCTACGCGTGGTGATCGTTGCGGCTGGGGTGGCAGCCTTGATCAAGCTGCTAGTTCCCTAGAGGAGATCAGAGGTTGAGCACCATCTTCGATCAGCAGCTCGCGGAAATTGGCGCGTGATCGATCGGCTCGTGTTGCGCGGTTTCGACGGCGGCTTTGGTGACGTCGCCCTCGGCCAGCATCGCTTGCAGCACCTCGTTGCGCCGCGTTGTCGCCGAATGCGGATGTCGGAACGGATCGTATGCGCTCGGAGCCTGCGCCAGTCCGGCCAGCAGCGCATCGTCCGCAAGGTCTAGCGTTCCAACGGGTGCGCCGAAGTACGCACAGGACGCTTTATCGACGCCATACAGGCCAGGCCCGGTGGGAATCTCGCTCAGGTAGTCGGCCAGGATCTGCTGCTTGCTGATGACGAATTCGACCTTGAAGGCGACCATCGCATCGACCACTTTGTTGAAACCTGGGTCTGAACCGTGCAGATAGATGTCTTTCACCAATTGCTGCGTGATGGTTGAGGCGCCCTGGCACAAGCAGCGATGCGCTGCGTCGAAAAGAGCCGCCCGGCCGATGCCGAGGACATCGATGCCGTGATGCTGATAGAAGCGTTCGTCTTCGGTGGCCACGATCGCTTGAGCCAGCCGAGGTGGAATGTCGTTTGGCGCCATAAGTTGGACACCGCGCTGCTGTAGGTAACTCGTGACACGCAGCTGGACATGGTTGCCTGATGGCGTCTGTTTCCAAAAACCGCCCAGGGCAACTGCGGCGATCAGCGCGATGACCGCGGTCCACCGCAAACGGCCCGGGAACTTGAAGGGCTTAGTTGGCACCGGATTGGGTTCTTGGAAGAACAGCCCAGAAAGCCTCGACGACCGGCACTTTGCTCGACTCACGGCGGATAGCCGTGATCCAGCGCCTCTTCTCCGGTATTTCGAGTTGGACCAGTTGGCCGCGCTCCAACTCACGCTCAATCGCGACCCGCGGCAGAACGGCGTAACCAAGACCTGCGACAGCCGCAGACCTCACCGCATCAAGGTGGCTGAGCTCCAGTCGTGGAGATGCCCCGTACGCCTGACCGAGCATCTCCTGCGCCAGCGTCTCCGTCGCCGATCCGACCTCTCGGGCCAGGTATCGGTGTGCGTTGAGCTCCGATGCACTCCTGCCTCGCATCTTCCCCAACGGATGCCTGGAGCTGACCACCGCGACCACCACGTCCTGATATAGATCGAGCGCCTCGAGGTTGCCTTGTTTCACCGGACCTTCGACAAGCCCACAGTCGAGCTCTGCGCCGGCAACCTTCTCGGCAGTGACCGGCGTGCTTTCGGCGACGACCTGTATGTCGACATTGGGCCAGCGCTTCATGTACCGGGCGAGCAGCGGCGACAGGTAGTGGTGGGCGCAGGTCGGGCTGGCACCGATGCGGAGCCTTCCCATCCCGAGCGACCGTTGGAGGCGAGCAGTCTCGGCGATCCCCTCCAGCTCTCGTGTCGCGGCTGCACATGCTGCCGCGACCTCGACGCCCGCCGGGGTCAGCCTCATCCCATGGCCTGAGCGCTCGATGAGCTGGAGGTCGAGAGCCCGCTCGAGATGTCTCAGCTGCTGCGTCACCGCACCTTGCGTCAACGCCAAAGACTCGGCTGCACGGGAGAGGTTGGCCGATTTGGACACCGCGACAAAGGTGCGGATCTGCTCAGTGCTGAACCCAAGCGCCTTCATTTCACAGATATTAGCATGACTATCGATTGGCAATAGCTTCCATAGCAATGCTGCAAAGGCTGGGTGGTTTCAGGCAGACTCGACTTCGTGGAATCCGGTCTGGCAAGCCTCCTGCCTTTCATCGGGCTCGTGGCTCTCGGCTTAATCGTCGGGGCTTACGGCACGCTGATCGGTGCGGGAGGCGGATTCGTGCTGGTCCCGCTGCTGCTGTTCATCTACCCGCATGATTCGCCGGCTCAAATTACCGCGATCTCCCTTGGAGTCGTCTTCGTCAATGCAGCCTCCGGTTCGCTCAGCTATTTCCGCCTGAGACGGGCCGATTACCGAACCGGGTTGTGGCTCGCCGCCGCCACCCTACCTGGGGCCGTTTTGGGTTCGATATTGATCGGGGCCATTCCGAGAGGCGCGTTCGAAGTGACCATGGGAGCAGCGCTGCTTGGCGTTGGCGCTTACCTGGTGGCGCGGCCATACGCCCGGATGCCGTTGATGCTGAGCGCCCCCTTCGTGGTTAAGCGGACGATCACGGATTCATCCGGTCGTTCCTATTCGTACCGCCTGAATCTCGGGCTGGCCATGCTGCTGAGCGTCGGTGTGGGATTCCTTTCCAGCATGCTGGGCATCGGCGGAGGAATCATCCACGTGCCGCTGCTGACCACCTTCTTCGGGTTCCCCGAGCACGTGGCGACGGCCACGTCTCACTTCACGCTCATGTTCATGTCAGGAGCCGCGGCCGGAACCCATGCTGTCGAAGGCGACTACCTGGTCACTCTCAAGACCACCATCGGACTTGGCCTCGGGGTGCTGGCCGGCGCGCCGTTCGGCGCGGCTCTGTCAGGACACGTCCAAGGGCGATGGATCGTAAGACTGCTGGCGGTCGCTCTGGGAGTGGTCGGAATTCGCCTCCTGATGGTCGCCGCGATCGCATGAACGCCTCGCAAGTGATCTGCATCGACTTTGAACCGGGGATTCCCGGCCACGAAATCGCCGCGCATGTCGCCAAGACTTTGCGACTGCCGTTGCTCGATCGGGAAATCGTCGCCAGAGCAACAGCCAAGCTCAACCTCCCGGAACGATTGGTAGCCAGGCTCGAGGGTGAACCTGATCACCCGATCGAACGATGGCTTCTGGCGGCGGCTGAGGGAGATCAGGCGCTCGGCTTGGTGGCTCGTACAACACCGCAGTCGGATCCGTTCATGCAACCGCGGCGACCGCTGATGCATGCAATCCAGGAGGCAATCGAAGAGGTCGCAACTCAACCCTGCGTCATCTCGAACCATCAAGCCGCCTACGCGCTTGACGGTCGGCGCGAAACGGTATGCGTCTTGCTTTACGCCGATCGCGCCCAGCGGCAACTGTGGCTGCACGAGCAATCATCAGCCCATTCAGACGATCGAGATCGGCCGGTTGGCGAGCTGGATCGAGCGAAGCAGTCATATGTCAAGCAGGCATACGGGCGCCACTGGCCGGATTCACACTTTTACCACCTCGCCGTTGACGTGGGCAGGTTACCGCTCGAGCGCATTGCCTTTCTCGTATGCGAATTCGTGCGATCGACGCGAGCTGTCGGAGACTTCACGCAGTGAATCTGCTGTTTCTGGTGATCACCGATCCATGGCCGCCGGGAATCCACCTGGGACCTTTCCAGCTGCGCTTCTATGGCCTCGCATATGCAGCTGCATTCTTGGCCGGCGGTTGGGTCGCCACCCGTCACCTGGCTCGGCGGGGAGTGTCGCCCTCGGTCAGCGAAACCATCGCCTTCTGGACCATCGTCTTCGGCCTGGTCGGGGCGCGCCTCTACTACGTGGTGCAGTCAGGGTGGTGGTGGTACCTGACCCACCCCCTCCACATCTTTGCCTTCTGGGAAGGCGGGATGGCTTTCTTCGGCGCGATCTTCGCCGCCGTTGCCGTCCTGTTGGTCATGAGCCGCCGGCACCGTATACCGTACGCGGACCTCCTCGACGCCGGGGTGCTGTTCGCCGCCGTCGGCCAGCCCATTGGCCGGCTCGGGAATTTCATGAACGGTGAGATCCTCGGCCCGCCCTCCAACCTTCCCTGGGCGGTCCGCTACACGAACCCGGAATCGATGGCACCTCACCTGGGAGTCGCCTACCAGCCGGCGAACCTGTACGAGGCGCTGGGCACGCTTTGCATTCTGGGGGTCCTGCTCTACCTTCGCCGCCGCGGAGTCGCACCTGGCGTCCTGGGTCTGACCTACCTCGTTCTGTATCCCGTCAGCCAGCTCGTGCTTTTCAACTGGCGTACCGACTACGAGACTCCCGCGCTGCTGTGGGGTCTCAAGCAAGCGCAGCTGACATCACTCGCCGTCCTGGCGGTGATGATCCCGATCGTCATCTGGGCCTGGCGGAGAAGGAGCAAATCTCTTCGCCCGCAAGCGCATGGTTGATCTGAGCAACGCAATTCATGGTCTCGCCGGCCACTCCGCCGTCGCGGACGAGCTGGCCAGGATAGCCGCCAATTATCTGGTCTTTTTCGGCGTCTTCGTGCTGGCCTGGCTGTACTTCCGCCAGCGGTCGCTGCGGACGTTCATCGCCGCGGGCCTCGCGGCGGTGGCAGCAGTCGGCATCGCCGGGCTCATCGGGCTGGTCGACTATGTGCCGCGTCCCTTTGTGGCAGAGCACTTCATTCCCCTCATCCAGCATCAACCCGACAGTTCTTTCCCGTCAGATCACCTCGCCGCGCTGGGGGCCGTGTGCGGAGCCGCCTGGTTCCCCGCGCGACGACTGAGCGCGGCCACCGCTGTCGTGGCGGCGGCGGTGGCTTTCGCCCGGGTCTATGTCGGAGTCCACTGGGTCACAGATGTTGCGGCAGGCTTCGGACTCGGCTTGGTCGCCGGCCTTATCGCCTGGTACGCCACGGCTGCTGCAGCTCCGCTCGTGACCCGGCTCGACCACCTGCTGAGGCGCTGGAGGATGCCAGTTGGCGCGGGCAGCTGACATTCCGGTCTCGATCATTTGAGGCGTGGTTCGTGTCTGCCACACATGACAACAACGTCATCGAGGCCACTCTCAAGGCTGCTTCCGAATGGAGAATGACGCAGCACGTCGCTGCTATGCGGTCCGGTGAAGACCAAGCCTCCTGAAGGCGACAACCTTGAGCAAGTCGACCGCCAATGCCCACAGAACCACGGCGGCGAGGATCGCTCCCAGGAGAGCGGGCGGTATTGGGGTCATCAGCCAGCCGGCGACGGCAAGCACAGCCACTATGACGAGCACCAAACCGGAGACGGCGAGCAGCCAGCTGCCGGGACGCGAGCGCCAGGCCAGGCGCGGCTCCCGCACCAGGTACACGGTTGCCTGCGTGCTGAAGGCGAGGGTCACAAACGCCACGGTCTGCAGGTGCGCGAGGTCTAGCCCAAGCCAGGTTCGCGCCAAGAAGAAGACTGCCAGGCTGAGCAAGAGAAATGGAACGGCCACCGCTGACGCGCCAAGTAACAGCTGGTTGACTCGCCATCTGTCGGGCCGGCTCGAGGCAACAACCCGATCGGTGGTGATCGTCATGGTGGAGAAGTCATTCGCAACGAGGAGCAAGACCATGAGTATCGGCGTCAGGGCAAAGAGGCCTGTCGTCAAGAAGATCACGCTCAGGAAGATCGGCATCTCGATCTTCTTGGCGCTGGCGTTGAGGGCATAGGTCAGCATCCGTTGGTAGGTGCGCCGGCTCAGCTGGACAGCTGTGAGCACGCCGGGTAGCCCGGATTCGGTAAGCACCAGGGCCGCCGCCGCCTTGGCGACATCGGTTGCGCTCGAGACTGCGATACCGACGTCAGCCTGCTTCAGTGCGGGAGCGTCATTGACCCCGTCACCCGTCATTCCGACGACGTGGTCCTGCGCCTGCAGGGCCTTCACCAGCCGGTACTTGTCTTCAGGCAGGACGCCCGCCATCACGGCACAATCGGGCGCGAGAACTCCGTCTCGGATTGAAGCAGCCTCGCAGACGTTGCCCGACAGGCCAATCTCTCGAGCCACAGCTCGCGCTGTGGGCAAAGCGTCGCCGGTGATCATGATCACCCGGACGCCTTCCGCCTGCAGGTCCCGCACGAGCCCGCGCGAATCAGGGCGCGGCGGATCTGCAAGCCCGACGAGGCCCACCAGCTCGAGTCGAGAATCAGCACCGGATGCGACCGCCAGCACCCTCTCCCCTTTGTTTGCTAACACCTCAAGGTCGGCATCAAGGCTGGCGGGGGTAGCAGCGCAGAGATGAGCCAGCTCGGATGGCGCTCCCTTGAGCACCCGCAGCTGACCAGCGCCGTCGCGGATCACAGCCTCGGAACGCTTGGTGGCCGGATCAAAAGGCGTGAAGCTCAGTCGTTCGACGCCAGGTTGGGATCCGAGCTCCTTGGCCTTGCGCAGGATGGCAAGGTCAAGCGGGTCCTGGGTCGCCTCGTCCGAAGCGTGACTAGCGAGCGCAACCAACCTTCCTTCGTCGTAGGGCGGGTAGGGGTGCAGATCGTTCACCGCCAGCTGGTTGAGCGTGATCGTCCCCGTCTTGTCCGTGCACAGCACGTCCATGCCCGCCGCCTCTTCGATCGCCGAGAGATGCGTGGTCAAAATCCCTTGCCTGGCCAGCTCGCGCGCTCCCAACGCACTCGCCAGGGCGAACGTCGCCGGTAAGGCAACCGGGACTGAGGCGAGAAGCAGCACGACCCCAAACTGCAGGACCTCTGGTCGGACCCCGCTTCGATGCAGGCTGAAGGCAATCACGACCAGGGCGAGTGCGAAGTCGAGCGCGACCAGGTTGCGAACGATCCTCACGATCGCGGTCTCGAGGTGACTCTTCGCCGCCGCGGTCCGCACCAGCTCAGCGGTCCGCCCGTAGTAGGTACTGGCACCCGTGGCGATAACCTCCCCGGTCGCCTCGCCGCGCTCGATCACGCTGCCCGCATAGGCTCGATCGCCGCCCGCGAGCTCGGCCGGTAGAGACTCGCCGGTGAGGCTGGACTGATCGACCTGCAGCTGCCCGGTGCTCAACTGCACGTCGGCCGGAACAACATCTCCCATCCGCAGATGGACCACGTCGCCGGGGACCAGTTCGCGCGCCTCCACCTGCTGCCACAGCCCATCGCGCAGGACTCTTGCCCGCACGGTCAGCCGGCTGCGCAAAAGGGTCAGCGCGGTGTTAGCGCGGTTCTCCTGGATGAAGCTGACGACCACGTTGAAGCCCAGCAGCGCTGCCACGATCAGAGCCTCGGTCGCCTTCCCCAAGGCAGCCTCGAGGATGATCGTGGCCTCGAGCATCCAGGGCACGGGAGCCCAGAGTTTGGCCAGCACCGATCGCCATGGGTGCTCCCTGGCCTCCGGCGTCTCATTGGCTCCGTACTGGCTGAGCCGCCGCGCGGCTTCCTCGCTGGAGAGCCCAGCATCCGGCTCCGAATCGACGCCAGCAGCAGTCACGAGCAGATGCTGCGCCTCAGCCTGCCGGTTACGGTGTGCCCCTGCGAAGTTGATGGGTGGGATGTCCCGCCATGAGCACCGGCCGGCTGCTGTGCTTGACGACCCCAAGGGCGACGCTGCCGAGGAACAGTCCGCCGGCAAGGGACAGTCGCCGGGATCCGAGCACGATCAAATCGGCATTCCATTTTTCGGCAGCCTCGACGATTTCCTGCACTGGGTTCAGCGACGGCGCGTCGATACGCTTCTCGATGCTGACTTCGCCGGGCGGTAGCTCAGCCGTGAGTTCCTGCATCAGCTGCTGAGCTTCCTCCGGCCCCTCGATGTAAGGGACATCGCCGAACGGGACCATCTCTCTGACGTGGAGGATGAGCAATCCGGCCCCCTCCTCGCGAGCAATGTCCACCGCCACCTTGACTGCCTGCCGAGACGTGTCCGAGTAGTCGACCGGGACCATGATCCGATGGAGTGGACGTGGGAGGAAGCTGCCCTGTGCAGCGGCACGACTGTGAACCAGAATCGCCGGAGCTTCAACCCGAGACAAGACCTGGCGGCTGACACTGCCCTCAAAGAGGGCCGCGATGTTGCCGCGGCCGTGGGAGCCGAGCGCGACCAGGTCGGCCGCGCGCTCATGACAGGCCGCGACGATTTCTGCTGCAGCGGAGGAGTCTTCTGCCACCTGCCGAACTTCCCCGTGAGCCGTCACGCCGGCCGCATTCAGCTCGCCCGAGGCCTCCCGCACGTGTTTCTCCAGCGCCGCCCGCTGCTCGGGCGGGTCGCCAGCTTTCGCAGCCCCGATCACGAAAACCTCACCCCCACCGCGGCGCGCGAGCGCGGCCACGATGGGCAGCACGCTTTCGGCCAGGCCCTCCGTATCCACGGCCAGGACGATTCTCCGGTACATCTGCGACTCCGACTCTAGGCCATCGCGTGAGCTCAGCCGTGAACGCCGGGCAGGACCACGGTCGGGTCGGCCAGCAAGATCGGGCTGGCGCTCCTGAAGACCTCGGCGTAGGCGACGCCCAAGAGCCGGCCGAAGTACTGATCCTCGGCTTCGTAGAGGGCGAGCAGACGATCACCCTCAGGCTGAAAGATCGACGTATAGGCGGCGAGGGCCTGGCGCTTGCGGGCGTAGACCTCGCTGATGTCGACCGCAAAGGCGAACTCCGACCAGGGCGTCTCCATCTTGCAGTGCGGGAAGAAGAGGCGATTCACCATCCAGCGCGATTGGCTGGCCAACTGCTCGCCGCCCGGGACGTCCTCCCATCGCCCGAGTCGGGCAAGGAACACAGCTGCTCGCGCGATGCCCGCTGCCGCGACATGGTCCGGGTGCACGCATGCCTCGCCGATCGCGTACACCGTGCGGGGCCCTGTGCTCTCGAATCAGCGCAGCCACCTCGAGCCGCAACCCTTGGTCGTCGGCCAGAAAGCGGTCTTGATGTCCGAGGGTCAGCCGCTCGACGCCGAGAATGCGGGCAGCTTCGGCCGCCTGTCGGGCGCGCTCGCCGCGAGGCGCGAAATCCGACGGCTCGCCCTCGGTCAGGTCGACGAGCAGAATTCGCTGGCCGCCCTCCGCCAGTTTCGCCAGGGTGCCCCCCATCTGGGTCTCGGCATCGTCGGGATGGGCGGTGATGACGAGGGCGTCGTAGCTCATCGAGCCCCCAAGGGCCTCTTAGCTCGCACCAGGGCGTCGATCGCAGTGACCTCGCGGCCGTCCACAGTCACTGGGCGCAGTACGCGCTCTGCTCGTTCGATGCCCAACCCTGGCAGGTCGCGCTCGATGTCGGCCGGGGTGAAAAGCAC